>JACQGT010000414.1 GCA_016199425.1 Chloroflexota bacterium | reverse complement strand
TTCGACGCCGACGCCAACCTGTTGAGCTATCGCCGCACTGGCCGCTATCGCCGCTCCCAATTGGAGATTGTGCATGAATAGCGATCAGCGGTCAGCGGTCAGCGATCAGGCCCCAATCGCCAGTCGCCAATCGCCAGTCGCCAATCCCCAGTCCCCAGTCTCTGACTTGCCTGACGGCGACCCCGTCTGTGTCTATGCCATCCTTCCGGCCGCAGAGATCGAACTGCCATCCATCCCCGGCATCGACCAGACCCGGCCTGTCTATGGGCTGGCGGGGAAGGCTGTGCAGGCGGTGGTGAGCCGGGTGCGGGCCGACCAATTTAACCAGTCCGCGCTTGAGGCCGGCCTGCAAGACCCGGCCTGGATCGATGTCCATGTGCGGGCGCACCAGCAGGTGTTGGATACTCTGGTGGCCACGCGCCAGCCTGTGATCCCCTTGCGCTTCTGCACGATCTATCGTGACGAGGCAGCCGTGCGGGCTGTCCTGACCGCGCACGAACCGGCATTGGTAGCCGAGCTGGATCGCCTGCGCGGCCGGCAAGAGTGGGGTATCAAACTATTCGTGGCGCAAGAGGCATTGCAGGCTGCCATCCTTACCCAACACACCGAGCCCGGGGACTTGACTTTTGCTCTGCTCTCTGTCGAAGGGGACGACGCTGCGCTACGCGCATTGCAGACCCGTATTGCCGGAATGTCCGCCGGGCGCGCGTTTCTGCTGCAAAAAAAGTTGGATGCGCTGGTCGTCCAAAAAGCCGATGAGATTACTGCTGGGGTTGTTGAAGAGAGCCATGCACACCTGTCCGGTCACGCCGTGGCGGCAACCAGCCTTGCCTTGCACCCCAATCCGCCGGGCATGGAACTGAATGCCGCCTATCTGGTGGCAGAGCGGGAATTGGATGGATTCCGCGCTGAACTGGCGCGCTTGGGCGAGGAGTATGGCGGGGCCGGTGTGCGCTACGAGTTGAGCGGCCCCTGGCCGGCCTACAATTTTATCGAACTGGATCTAAACGGACGTGGGAATGACCAATGAGCACAGACCTGACCATTCGCCACAAAGAGGTGGCCCTCTTAGAACTGCTGGACCGGGTCCTGGACAAGGGTGTCGTGGTGGCAGGGGATGTGACCATTTCCGTGGCCGATATCGACCTGATCTACCTGGGGTTGCGCGTGTTGCTTTGTTCAGTGGAGCGGATGCAGGAGATGAGATATACAAACACCGTGTGGCATGCGGAATGAGGCGAGTGGAGGGCGAAGGGTGGGGAGTCAGATCCGCAACCCGCAGAAGGAGATGCCATCGTGAGCGCCTGCTATCTATACGCAATCGTCCGGGCGGCGACGCCCCAGGCGGCGCTAGATACAGCGGGGCCTGGGCTGCTGGATATGCCGCTGCAGAGGGTCGCCCAGGATGGACTGGCCGCGGTGGTCAGCGCCTGGCATCCAGCGCGCCCTGGGGCGGCCCCGGCGGCGGACGAAGCCGACGTCTGGCGACACGAGCAGGTCATCGAGGCCCTGATGGATCGAGGACCGACGCTGCCGGTGCGTTTCGGCACAATCCTGGCCGACGCTGCCCGAGTGCAGGAATTGCTGGTCACACGCCGGGCGGACTTTGAGATCGATCTGGCGCATGTGGCCGATCGAGTCGAAATGGGCCTGCGTGTTCTGTGGAATCCCCCAACGTTGGCCGCGGTCGACGAAGCCCCTCCCCGCCAGGCTCCGGACAACGTCGGGTCGCCGGCCGGGCCGGGCAGAGACTATCTTGATCGCTTGGTCACACAGCAGAGACGGGAGAACAGTGTCCAGGCCCAGGGCAGGGCATTGGCCGACGAACTGAACACCCAGTTGCGCCCTTTTGCCGCAGACGTTCACATACAGGTGCTGCAAAGCGAGCGGCTCCTGCTCAGTGCCGTCTATCTGGTCGAGAACGCCTCGGTAGAGGCCTTCCGCGCCCGTATCGAAGCGCTGCGCCGCATCTATCCAAGTCTGTCATTCCTGGCCAGCGGACCCTGGCCGGCCTATCATTTTGTCAGCGATCAGCCTGAACCTGCCAACACAAGAATGCCGTAGATGGGTTCGTCTCAATCATTTGGGGCGCAAGACCCGCGAAGGCTTCCCGCTCTCTTGAGAAGAAGGATCCGATGGCCACATTGGCGACTGAGTCTATCAATACCGAAATCGACAGGGCAGATCAAGCAGCATCGGACCGGGTGCAGGGCGATATTGACGCCCTCGACCTGTTTGCCGCGGAGATCAAGAAAGTTGAGCAAACCATACCCCGTCGCCTCAACGCCGACCCGGAACATTTGGAAAACGGGCTGGCCAGGCTGGTGCTGGGGCTGATAGACCTGTTGCGCCGTTTGCTGGAGAAGCAGGCCATCCGGCGCATGGAAGGCGGTTCCCTGAACGACGAAGAGATCGAACGCCTGGGTCTGGCCTTTATGCGCATGGAGGCTAAAATGGAAGAGTTCAAGACAATTTTTGGTCTCGATGATGAAGACCTAAATATCAATCTGGGGCCGCTGGGTAATCTGTGGTAAGGGGCAGGGGCGAGGGGCGAGTTAGGAGTTATGAGTTAGGAGTTGCGCCCCTCGCAACTCCTAACTCATAACTCCTAACTCCTAACTCCTAACTCCGCCACCCCAGTATTCACTAGGAGAATATGCGCATGTCCGAGAATAGGGCAATTACACATTCGGTACAAACCTCAGGCCTGGCAGACATTCTGGAGCGGGTGTTGGATAAGGGCATTGTCATTGCCGGCGACATCACCATCTCACTGGCCGATGTGGAACTATTGAACATTAAAATCCGGCTGTTGATAGCTTCGGTCGACAAAGCACAAGAGATCGGCATCAACTGGTGGAAAAGTGATCCAGCTCTCTCCTCTCATGCCCGGGAGCTCCACACAGAGAATCAGCTGTTGCGCGAACGATTGGAACGACTTGAGTCCCGCTTGACGGCAACTGCATAGAACACACTGTATCTTCTCAAAAAAGCGGGGAGACTTCGGAAGTCTTGCACCCCAGGTTATTGAGAAGATCCAACACACTCAATAAAACACTCAATGGAGGAGGTATATCGTGAATGACCAGAGCAAAACAGAACCAGTTGCCAACTTTGTCACCGTCACCTGTGCCTTTTGCAGAGGGAAGGGCAAGGATCAGTTTGATTTGCTCTCGCCCTTGTCCACATGCCAGATATGCAGCGGCAGCGGCCAACGGTTGTTGGTGCTCCCGATTGGCCGTTGCGCCTATTGCCGGGGCACGGGCGTCCACCCCCACTCACGTATGGTCTGTACGAGTTGCAGAGGAGCAGGACAGGTCAGCGTACCGGTGGATGCCATCACCTGTCCCGGCTGTCACGGCAGCGGACAGGAGTCCGACCACGAATTTCTCGACAGTGTCCTTTCCTGTAGCGTCTGTAAAGGCAAAGGCGTTGTAGCTCCGCGCGCGGTTCGTGAGGACGCCAAAGAACCTTCCACCAACTGACAAGACTTCCGAAGTCTTGTCTCCCATTCCCAGCGGCGATGAAGATCGTATCCGTGCAGCGCATACTGATGGGTGAATGCAAACAGGAAGTCTCTTCCTTCAACCCCGTCACCAGCCACTACGCGGACTTTGAAACCCAATGGGGCCAGACGTTTCTCGACTACCACCGGGGGCTGAACTCGGAGATGGCCGGCGCGCTCGACGTTTTCGAGGCTCGTGGCGACGTGGAAATCGTCCCGGCCTACAGCGCCCGCGCCATCACCTCCGGCGGCGTTCTGGCCGCGACGGATTTCGAGCGCATCGCCGCCGAGTTTTTGGACGCAGTGCGCGCCGCCGGTGGACGCGGTCTACTTCTCCCTGCACGGGGCCATGACCGCGGCCAACGAGCTGGACCCGGAAGGCTATCTGTTGGCCGAAACCCGCAAAATTCTGGGTGAGCGCATCCCCATCGTCATCTCCCTGGACCTGCACGGCATCCTGACCCAGCGGATGCTGGCCCACACCGACGGGTCGGCAACCCCTTCATCGGGGCCCCGTAACGCAAGCTGTTAGCTTGCGGCCAAATGCGCAAGCTGACAGCTTGCGTTACATCGGCTATAATCGGTCTATGCACCTCACCGCCGATCTCCACCTCCACTCCCACTACAGCCGGGCCACCAGCAAAGACCTGACCTTCGAGCACCTCTGGAAATGGGCGCAGTTGAAGGGGGTAAACGTCGTGGGCACGGGCGACATTGCCCACCCCGGCTGGCTGGCCGAGATGCGCGCAAAGCTGGAAGCGGCGGAGGAGGGGCTGTTCCGGCTGAAAGACGAGTACGCCGTGGCGCTGGCCGATGACGTACCCGCGGCCTGCCGGGGAACCGTGCGCTTTCTGCTGGCCGGGGAGATCTCGAATATCTACAAGAAATACGACAAGACCCGCAAAGTCCACAACGTCGTCTGCGCCCCTTCGTTGGATGCCCTGGCCCAATTGCAGGCGCAACTGGAGAAGATCGGCAACATCCGCGCCGATGGCCGCCCCATCCTGGGGCTGGACAGCCGAGACCTGCTGGAGATCGCGCTGGAAGTTGACGCGCGCTGCCACCTCATCCCCGCCCACATCTGGACGCCCTGGTTTTCTATGCTCGGCTCCAAATCCGGCTTCGACTCAGTGGAGGAGTGCTTCGGCGATCTGACGCCCCACATCTTCGCCCTGGAAACCGGCCTGTCGTCCGACCCGCCCATGAACTGGCGCGTCTCCGGGCTGGACGGTTACACCCTCGTCTCCAACTCCGACGCCCATTCGCCGCCCAAACTGGCCCGGGAAGCCACCCTTTTCAACACCGAACTGAGCTACGACGCGCTCTTTGCCGCGCTGAAGACGGGCGATCCGTCCCAATTCCTGGGCACGCTGGAATTCTTCCCGCAGGAGGGCAAATATCACAACGACGGCCACCGCAAGTGCGGCGTGGCCTGGGAGCCGCCCACAACGCTTGCCCACGACGGACTGTGCAGCGTCTGCGGCAAACCGGTGACGGTGGGCGTGCTGCATCGGGTGGAGGAGCTGGCAGACCGACCCCCGGGCGGCAGACCGGAACGCACCCACGCCTACGAAAGTCTCGTCCCCCTTCCGGAAGTGCTGGGCGAGATTCAGGGCGTGGGTGCAGGCAGCAAGCGGGTGCAGGCCGAATACTTCGGGCTGTTGGAGCGTCTGGGGCCGGAGTTGGCGATCCTGCGCGCAATCCCGCTGGAGGAGATCGACGCCGCGGGTGGCCCGCTCCTGGCCGAGGCTGTGCGCCGGATGCGGGCCGGGGATGTGCGGGCCGAGGCCGGCTACGACGGGGAGTACGGCGTCATCCGTCTCTTCCGCGACGAGGCCGACCGGCTGGCGACGGTGCAGGGCGGGTTGTTTCGGGGGGAGGAGATTTTAACGCAGAGGCGCAGAGACGCGGAAAAAAATGGGGGATGGGATGATGAGATGATGGGGTCGGACGGTTCGGTCATCATCCCACTATCCCAGCATCCTCCCCGGTTGAAAGAAGCAGATACGCCGTTCATTATCCCATCATCCCAGCATCCAGCCACTATCGCCGATTGGCTGGATGCCCTCAATGATGCCCAGCTTTCCGCCGCCACCTACACCGCCGGTCCGCTCGTCATTGTGGCTGGGCCGGGGACGGGCAAGACCCGTACGCTGACTGTGCGCCTGGCCTGGCTGGTGCGGGAACGGGGCCTTGCGCCGGAATCCTTGCTGGCGATTACTTTCACCGTCAAAGCCGCGGCGGAGATGCGGGCACGCCTGGCCGATCTGTTGGGTGAGGAGACAGCGGCGCGGGCGACGGTCTGCACCTTTCACGCGTTGGGTGCGCTGCTTCTGCGAGAATTTGGACAGGCCATCGGTCTGGCCGAGGATTTTGTGATTCTGGACGAAGAGAGCCGCCGGACACTCGCCAAACGGGCCTGGACCGGGTTGAAGGAGCGAGAGATCGACGCCGCGCTGGACGGGATATCCGCGGCGAAGAACCGGCTGGAAGAGGAGTTCACCGCGGAAAGTTTCACCGCGGAGGCGCGGAGT
>JACQGT010000413.1 GCA_016199425.1 Chloroflexota bacterium | reverse complement strand
GGACTATCCCGCTTGGTTACGATACGGCGGGAAACAGCACCCGCCTACTCAACTAGCGCTATAGTTTTTCAGGTAAAGATTATCCCTGTAGGGGCGCTTGCTTGCTGCGCCCGTCTCCTTAGCGCCGGGCGCAGCAAGCAGCGCCCCTACAAATGATTATCTGAAAAACTATAATCCTCCGTCTGTTATCCGCTGTCTCCTCTATGCACCTGCGCCGGTTGTGTGTTATTATTTCTTTAGCGTCCAGTTCTGTCCCTCTCTTTTTTTCTGCCAGGAGTGGTCTATGGATTCCTCTATTCCTCTCGTCATTCACGCCACCCACGAGGCTGGCGTCAAAGTCGGCGGTATCGGGGCGGTGCTGGACGGTCTGCTGGGCGCGGACGCCTACAACCAGGCCGTGACCCGTTCGGTGCTGGTCGGTCCGTTGACCGGCGGTGACAGCGTGCAGATGGAGCGGCTGAACAGCCCCCGCAACCAATTGACCATCCGCTACAGCAGCCTGCACGGAATTTTTGACGGTGTGCAGCCAGCCTTGCGCGCTGCCTTGCAGGGGATCGAGCAGACCTACCAGATTGCCATCCTCTATGGAACCCGGCGCTTTGGCGCATATGAGCACGAAATTGTGCTGGTGGACGCCACCAAGCCAGCCTTGGGGCCGGTCAATAATTTCCGTTATCACGTCTGGCAACACTACGGCATCGACAGTGGTCGCTACGGCCATGCGGACGAGATGGTTCTCTACTTCTCCATTGCCCAGCCGCTCTTTGCCGCGCTCAAAGCCATTGGCGTGGACGCGGGGCTAAGCCAGAACGAGCGTTTTATCATCGCCCACGAATGGCTGGGGATGCCGGTGGTCTTTGCGGCGCAGATGAACGAGCCGGGCCGGTGGCGCACAATCTTCTACGCCCACGAGATGGCGACGGCCCGCCTGCTCGTCGAGTCCCACGGCGGCCACGACACCCGTTTCTACAATGCGCTCTTCCAGGCCAAAGATGCCGGCCAAAGTCTGGATGAGGTTTTCGGCAACCACAACTTTTTCTTCAAACACGCCATCATCCGCCAGGCCACCCGCTGTGACAATATCTTTGCTGTGGGCGATCTGGTGGTTCCCGAGCTACGTTTTCTGGGCGGCGACTTTGCCCACAGAAACATCGATCTGGTCTACAACGGCGTCACCGTCCATCCGGTTACATTGCAGGAGAAGCTGGCGTCGAAGCGGCTGCTTCAAGACTACTGCCAGAATCTGCTCGGCTACCGGCCCGACTACATTTTCAGCCACGTGACCCGGATGGTGCTTTCCAAAGGGATGTGGCGGGACATTCGGGTGATGGAGCATCTGGACCGGATGCTGAAAGAGGCCGACAAGACGGCAGTCCTCTTTGTGCTCAGCACAAGCCAGCCCGCCGGGCGCCGTTCCGAGTGGGTGCATGCCTGGGAGAGACAATACGGCTGGCCGGTGGGCCACCGGGCCGACAACGGCGATCTGATCGACGCAGAGGCAGGCTTCTTCTTCAACGGCGTGGAACCCTTCAACTGGCGGGCGAGGGATAGCCGTATTGTGCTGGTCAACCAGTTTGGCTGGGACAGGCAAAGCTGCGGCCAGCTGATGCCCGCGGCCATGGGTTTTATGGACCTGCGCCGGGGCAGCGATGTGGAGTTCGGCCAGAGCGTCTACGAACCCTTTGGCATTGCCCAGGTGGAACCCATCAATTTTGGGGCTATCTCCTGCGTGTCGAATGTGTGCGGCTGTGTGGGTTTCGTCAACCGGGTGGCCCAGTCCCTGGCCAACGCAGACGGCGTGACGTTCGACCCCAACGACAACCCCAATCTGGTGGTGGCTGACTACGTGACGCTGCCCGACAGCTACCCCATCCATTCGCCCCAGGACGCGCTGACCATCGACCAGGCGGCCCGGGATTGGATCGAGGGGATGAACGGCGGTGACACGGCCTGGCGCATCTTCCACCGTCTGCCCCAGGACGAAGCGGGGGTGCAGCGGCTGATGGAAAACGGTGAGGCCCTGGCCCGGGGCATGAGTTGGGATGTGGTGGTGGCCGACTATCTGCTGCCGGGGCTGGAGAGGGCGAGGGGAAGGTAGGGCGGAATGGCATTCCGCCCTGCGCGGGCGGATTACCAATCCGCCGTACAAGGGAATCCGTGTTCTTACCCATAGGAGAGGCGTGTGGCCCAACGAGATGTGGAACTGACGAATGAGGAGATGGAAGCGCTGGTCAGCGGCTATCACAGCGCGCCGTTTGCGGTGCTGGGAATGCATTCCATCCTGGCGGATGACAAAGAATCTCTGCTGGTGCGCGCCTTCCGCCCGTTGGATGCCGCGGTCTCTGTGATCGATGTGAAGAGCGGGCGGCGCACGCCGCTGGAACGCATCCATCCCGGCGGCCTCTTTGCTGCCCATTTTCCCCGACGCAAAAACTCCTTCGCCTATCGTCTTCTCGTGGAAGACAACGCGGGCAACCAGCACGAAATTGAAGATCCCTATCGTTTCCAGGAAGATTGGCTGACTGACTTCGATCTGCACCTGCACGGCGAGGGTTCCTTCCTGCGCAGCTACGAAAAACTGGGCGCGCATCAGCGGGTGGTGGATGGAGTGGCCGGCGTGCAGTTTGCGGTCTGGGCGCCCAACGCCGAGCGGGTGAGTGTCATCGGCCCCTTCAATTTCTGGGACGACCGGGTGGCCGTGATGCGTCATCGATCCGGCGGTGTCTGGGAATTGTTTCTGCCCAATCTGCCCGCCGGGACGGAGTACAAATACTCGGTCAAATCCCGCGCTCTGGGCCACAAAGCCGACAAGACGGACCCCTATGGCTTTGCCTCCCAAAAGCGCCCAGCCACAGCCTCGCGCGTCTGGGACATCGACAATTTTGCCTGGCACGATGACGAGTGGATGGCAAAGCGGGCGGCGAAACAGGCATTGGACCAGCCCATCAATATCTACGAAGTCCATCTGGGCAGTTGGAAACGGGGAGCGGAGGACAACGGCTTTCTCGGCTACCGGGAGCTGGCCCATCAGTTGGTGGCCCACGCCCAGGAGGTTGGCTACACCCATCTGGAACTACTCCCTATCACCGAGCATCCCTACGACGGCTCCTGGGGCTATCAGGTCACCGGCTATTTTGCCCCTAGCAGCCGCTTCGGTACGCCGGACGACTTCCAATATTTCGTGGATTATTGCCACCAGCACGCCATCGGCGTCCTGCTGGATTGGGTGCCAGCCCACTTCCCCAAAGACAGCCACGGCCTGGCCTTCTTCGACGGCACCCATCTCTACGAACACGAAGACCCCCGGATAGGCGAGCACAAGGGGTGGGGGACAAAAATCTTCAACTTTGGCCGCAACGAAGTGCGCAATTTCCTCCTCTCCAGCGCCCTCTTCTGGCTGCAAAAATATCACATCGACGGTCTGCGCGTGGATGCGGTGGCGTCGATGCTCTATCTGGATTACGACCGGGAGGCGGGGGAGTGGCTGCCCAACCGCTACGGCGGGCGGGAGAATCTGGAGGCCATCGATTTCATCCGCCGCTTCAACGACGCCGTACACGAGTACGCGCCGGGTGCGATTACGATTGCCGAGGAGAGTACCTCCTGGCCGATGGTCTCCCGCCCCACTTATACCGGCGGGCTGGGCTTCGATTACAAGTGGAATATGGGCTGGATGCACGACATTTTGGAATACTTCAAGCAGGACCCCATCTATCGACGCTACAGCCATCATCTGATCACCTTCAGCCTTATCTACGCCTTTTCCGAGAATTTTGTGCTGCCCTTCAGCCACGACGAAGTGGTGCATTTGAAGCGCTCGCTGTTGGACAAAATGCCCGGCGACCTCTGGCAGAAGTTTGCCAACCTGCGCGCGCTCTACGGCTATATGACCGGACACCCCGGCAAGAAGTTGCTCTTTATGGGCGGCGAATTCGGCCAGTGGCGGGAGTGGAATGAGGCGCAAAGCCTGGACTGGCGTCTGTTGGGACACAAGCAGCACGGCCAATTGCAGGAGTACGTGGCCGACCTCAACCGGCTCTATCGGGAGGAAAAGGCGCTGCACCAGGTGGACGCCAGTTGGCAGGGTTTCGAGTGGATCGACCTGCACGACGTGGACAACTCCATCCTTAGCTTTCGCCGCATGGCTGCCGACCCGGACGATTTTGTGATTGTCATTTGCAACTTTACGCCTGTGCCGCGTATGGGCTACCGGGTGGGGCTGCCCCAGGCTGGAGTCTACACGGAGATCCTCAACAGCGACGCGCCCCAATACGGCGGCAGCGGCGTGGGCAATCCCCTGGTGATCGTCGCGCAAGAAATCCCGTGGCAGAGCGGTTCCCATTCTGCTCTCTTCAATCTGCCTCCGTTGGGGGTGTTGTTTGTGCAGCGCCGGCCCCATGCGCCGGATGATTCGACCGGATAGTCTATGTCACCCGAAGCGACAGTCAACGTTCCCCATCCCTCATCATTCATCTTCGACGTGTCCGCAGAGCTGCTGGACTATCTTCCCAGCGCGCTAGGCATTCTGGCCCTGGACGGCACTGTACGCGCCGTCAACCGGGCCGCCCTCAAACTGCTGAACTTTCACACGTCCGCAGTCATCGGACGACATTTCAGCTACTTTCTGCGCTCACTCGATCCTCCCCTGCTGGCAGGGGGCTTTCAGAAGTTGCTGGAATTGGGCAGCGCGACCTTTGACATTGCCTTGCGCGGCGGCGGGGAGCGTTTCGTTCAGGTGGAGATTCAACTCGTAGTCATCTACGACGAACAGGCCCGGCAGTCGGGTGTGCTGGTGATGAGCGGCGAAGGAGACGCAGAAAACATCCTCTTGCGGCGGGCCGTGGCAAAACTGGCGGATCAGGTCTCACGGATGGTTGCTTACGGCGCATCCAACGAAAGTCTCTGGTCCAAGCTCTTTGCTCTTTGCCAGGAACTCTTCGAGACGCCTGGCGGCTGGCTGATCCTGCGCGGCGCGCATGAACAACCGCGCATTCCGTTTACCTTTGGCCCGTTGCCGGGGCAGCTCGACAGATCCCGCAATGGCGTGACCATCGACAATTGTCCCTGCAACAAACTGAGCGGTGGCGGCGCAGAACTTTGCGCGGTCAATTGTATGGATTGTCCCTGGCTTGCGCCTGCTCCGGATTCCTCTGACCCCATGCCCCGCCATCACGCAGTTGCGCCAATTCTGAACAACGCCGGCGAACGGATCGGCGACATCTGTCTGATCACTCCGCCTGGCCGCATCTTTCACCGTCACGAATTGACGCTGATGGATGCCATCACCGACCAGATCGGCCAGGCGTTGGACCGGGGCGAGATTCATCTTCCGGAGAGATTTGGCAGCCTGGACAGGTTTTCGCCGCTCGGCATCGACAACACAGCGCCGGAATTGGTTGCACTCCTCGAACAGATTCTGGAAAATCTGGCTGCTCTGGTCCCCTTTGCCAGTGCGGGTGTCCTTCTGCAAGAACGGGATGGGCTGCGGCTGATGGTTGCGGTCAATCACCCCAAAGCGCAGAATTTACGCGGCCAATTCTTCCCCTACGTAGACAACCTGCTCAACCAGGAGATTACGCGGACCAAATCCCTTATTATCCTGGACGATGTACGCCAAGATTCCCGTTTTCAAGTCTGGGGCGGATTGGACTACATCCGCGGCTGGATGGGGTTGCCCCTGGTGGTCAACGATACGGTTATCGGTCTCATTACCGTAGACAGCGAGCGGGTGGGTGGCTTTAGCCAGCGGGATGGCGAGGTGGCCCAGGCCTTTGCCGACCAGGCCGCCATCGCCGTGGAAAAGGCGCGTCTGGCCGTCGAATTGCGCCGGGACAAACGCAATTTGGAACTGCTCTACCAACTCAGCCAGAGCCTGGCGGCGACGCTGGAACCGCAAACCGTGGCGGAAAAGGCTTTGGAACTGGTCACCGCGGCCTTCAACAACTGTTTTGGCGAGATTTATGTGGCCGAGAGCGACGAGGAATTTCTACAACTTCTGGCTGCCAGAAACCATCCGCCTCACGTAATGGAGAAATTGCCCAACCAACCCTATCTGCGTATCGGCGTGGGCATTGTGGGTGGGGCCGTTGAAATGCGTCGCCCCGTTCTGGTCCCCAATGTGGCCGAGGATCCGCGCTGGATGTGGCTTCCCGATTTGGACTCGGAAGTGCGTTCGCTGGCAGCCGTACCTCTGATCGCTCGCGATGAGGTGGTGGGCGCGCTGGTCTTGAGCAGCCTGCAAATCGACGTTTTTACCCCCGAATATCTTCCCCTTCTCCAATCCACTGCTGTGTCTGTGGCCCTGGCCCTGCAAAATGCCCGCCTGTTTGCTGCCGAGCGTCATCGCCGCCAGGAGGCGGAAATGTTGCGCAACGCCACCAGCGCAGTCACTCTGGACCTGCGCCTGGAGCAGATTCTGTGCATTTTGCTGGAGCGTCTGCGACAGGTGGTACACTTCGATAGCGCCAGTGTGATGCTGTTGGAAGGGAAAGAACTGCACGCGCTGGCCGAGATCGGATTGGCGCGGCCTGACGAGGTTCTGGGCCGGCGCTTCCCAGTGGACAATTCCTTCTTTGCCGACATCCAGCGGGAACAGCGGGCTATTTTCTTTGACGATGTGCAAAAGTTGCTCAGATTTTCCGGCTGGGGCGGCACTTCCACCACCCGCGGCTGGATGGGCGTTCCTCTGTTTCAGCGGGGTGAGGCGCTGGGCTATATCACCCTGGACAGTTTACAAGTGGGCAGCTATGGCGAGCGGGAAGCGTCTTTGGCCCAGGCCTTTGCCAACCAGATGGCGATCACAATTGTGAATGCCCAGTTGCTTCAGGACAGCCAGCAGGCAGCCTTTGAGCAGCAGGAGGTCAGCGGGATGTTGCGCGGGCTGAATGGTGCGGTTTCCCTGGGGGAGATTCGCGCCGCGGTTGCCAGCGGTCTGCATCGGCTGATCGGCGCGTCTGCTCTGGAGATTGCTCTCTATCAGGAAGACGAGCAGCAGGTCTCCGCAGAGCGTTCCTATTGGACGAATGACGAGAGCAGCGACAGCACCTCAGCGGTTTCTTATGGATTTGACGAGAGTGCAGCCCTCTCGTCCCTATTGCAGGGGCAGAGCCATATTTCCCCGAATGTACCAGCCGAGAGCCAATGGCGGGTGGAACGGGAATGGGCGGAGCAGGGCTATCGATTGCACATAGCTCTGCCCCTGCGGGGAAGCGACAGTGTACTTGGCCACATCCAGCTTTTCTGGCGCGATCAGCTTGCCCCGGCCCAGGCCATCCACTTCTCCCTGCGCCAGATTTGCGACGGGGTGGCAATGGCCGTGGAAAGGCTCACTCTTTTGCAGCAGGCCACACGCAGGGCGGACGAGTTGCAGATGCTTATCCGACTCTCCGGCCAATTACGCACCACCACAGGACGCGCGCCGATCACCCAAATATCTCTTGCCACCTGTCTGGATGTCTTTCACGCCGACCAGGGCTATGTGTTGGTTCCGGCGGCAGATGAGGAGGCGCTCGAAGTGATTGCCCAGATGGGGAAGAAGCCAATCGCAATCAGTCGGTACCTGGGCTTTACCGACTCCATTGCCGGTCGCGTCTTTTCCTCTGGAATCCCTTACCGTTCACCTAATCTTCTTGTCGATCCCCTCGCCTATCGCCCGACTGTGCAACAGTGGGGCGATAGCGGACTGACATTTGTTTCGGCGCTCTATGCCCCTCTGCGCGCAGGTGATCAGATCGTTGGTGTGCTTACTGTGGCCAACACCGAAACCCGGCGCTCCTTTTCACCCACGGATTTGCGCCTGCTCAACGCCATTGCCGAGATTGTGGGGGGCGCTCTGCACCGGGCCACAATTTTGGAAGAGTTGGAAGAACGGGTCAATAAACGGACTGCCGACCTGGCCCAAGCCAATGCCCGTCTGTTGGAATTGGACCAGATGAAGTCCGATTTCGTGGCCAATGTCAGCCACGAACTGCGCACGCCGCTGACAAATATCAAGCTCTATCTGGACCTGTTGGGCAGCGGGCGACCAGAGCGACGGGAGCACTATTTACAGGTGGTGCAAGGCGAGACAGACCAGTTGCACAATCTGATCGAGTCGATTCTCGACCTGTCGGCCCTGGATGAAAACAGGGCCGACAGGGCTGCGAACTTCGAGACTGTCTCTTTGCATGAAGTGATGGAAACGATTTTCAACCGCTTTCGGCAACAGGCCGCAGCAGCGAATTTGCATTTCGATTACTTGCCCGCGCCGCACCCTTTGGCTGTCTGGGGCAATCGAGAGCGTTTGCTACAGATGGCAACCAATCTGGTGAGCAATGCCATCAACTACACCAGATCCGGCGGGAGAGTGGAATTGGCCCTGGACAAAAACGACCAGGGCGAGGCAGGCATCGTTGTACGGGATACCGGCATAGGCATCGCCCCGGACGAGATCGCGCACATCTTTGGGCGTTTTTATCGGGGCAGCCAGGTAAAGCAGTCTGCAATGCTGGGCACAGGTCTTGGGTTGTCGATTGTCAACGAAATTATTCAAGCCCACGGCGGGCGCATTGCGGTGGAAAGTGTACCGGATATGGGTACAACTTTTACAGTCTGGTTTCCCCTGACAGCAACGGATTAGAGAGATTGGAGATTGGGTAGTGCGAAGGCGTGACCCAATCTCCAATCTCCAATCTCCAATACCAGGAGAAAGCGCCGATGGTTCAAAACAAAACAAAAACGATTCTGGTGGTTGAAGACAACCAGCTTATGAATGCGGCCATTTGTGAGATTTTGGATTTGGAGCATTACAACGTTTTCGGCGCAGGCGATGGCGTTGAGGCTCTGGCGTTGATGCGGCAGCAGCACCCCGATGTGGTACTCTGCGATATTATGATGCCGCGTATGGACGGGTACACGCTGCTGCAACACACGCGTTCCGACGAACAGTTGCGCACGGTTCCCTTTATCTTCCTCACGGCTCGCTCCTCAACCGAGGATCGACGTCAGGCCAAGCGGATCGGCATTGATGATTATCTGGTCAAGCCTGTGGATACGCAAGACCTGCTTCTGGCTGTGTCGAATATTCTGCGTCGGGAAGATAACGCCCTGCAGCAGGCAGAGCGTCAAGTTGAGCAGTTGCGCACCCAAATTGTCAGCGCCTTGCAGCACGAGTTTCGCACACCCCTTACATTCATTCTGGGCTATGCCGAACTCCTGGCCGAGATTCCCCCGGAGGGTGTGGACGTGGAGACTCTGCGCGCTTCCATCGCGGCCATTTTGGAAGGTGGTCGCCGTCTTCAGGATTTGATTGAAAAATTCCTGTTCCTGGCCGATATGCAGCATCGCCGTGAACTACCGGCTTCCCTGGCTGCCGTAGACACCGTTGCCCTGCTGGCAGCCCAGGCCCAGACCTATTCCAAGCCAGCGCAAGAGGCAGGTCTTGCCTTTACCCTGGATTGCGAAGTGGATGATCCGACTGTGTTGGGCGAACCCACCTACATACGGGAAGCACTCGGACGGCTGATCGAAAACGCCATCCAATATCGGCGCGCGGCTTCGGCCCGCATCCGACTGTCGATTTCCGCCCTGGACGGCTATCTGGGGCTACGGGTGAGCGACGATGGCTGTGGCATCCCCGCCGACAAACTGGCCGCGCTGCGCAGCCCCTTTGCGCAGATCGACCGGGAGGAGCGGGTTGTGCCCGGCATTGGGCTGGGGCTGGCGCTGGTCAATCACATCGCCCGCCTGCACGGCGGGCAGCTTCAGATCGAGAGCGAAGAAGGTCAAGGCAGTACATTCACCCTCTGGCTGCCCCTCCCGCTGGAGAGACTCTGAGATGCCACAACCCGATCCGTCCATTTTCCCGCTCTCTGCCATCCTCAACGCTTCCTTTCCGTTTCTGCTGGGCCGGAATATCGCTCCCTTCCTCTCCGGCGGGTTGGCCCTGGCGGATGGGCGCATTGCCGGCAAAGACTTTACGCCGCCCATCCCTGGCACTGCGCGGCTCGACGCCACCGGCTGCGTGGTTCTCCCCGGCTTCATCGATCTCCACATCCACGGCAGCGCCGGCCACGACACAATGGACGCCACGCCACAGAGTTTATCCGCTATCAGCGCGTTCCTGGCTCGTCACGGCGTCACCGCCTTCACCCCCACCACAATGACCGCGCCCCATCCGCCCACCCTGGCCGCGGTGCAAAATGTGGCCGCGGCGATGGCCCATCCCCTGCCCGGCGCAGCCATCCTCGGCGTCCATCTGGAAGGGCCATACATCAGCCCCCACTTTCCCGGCGCGCAAGCCAAAGCGGATATCCGTCCACCCAATCTGGCCGAATTTGCTGAACTGGTGGCTGCCGGTCCGGTGAAGCTCATCACCCTGGCCCCGGAGCAGCCGGGCGCGGACGCGCTGATCGACGCCGCGCTGGATGCAGGCGTGCGGGTGCTCATCGGCCACAGCGCGGCCACCTACGAACAGACCATTGCTGGCTTCGAGGCGGGCGTGAGCCAGGCCACCCACACCTTCAACGCCATGACCGGTCTGCACCACCGCCAACCCGGCGTTGTCGGCGCTGTTCTGACCGACGATCTGGTCTACGCTCAGTTGATCGCCGATACCATCCACGTCCACCCCGCGGCGATGGCTGTGTTGGCCCGTTGCAAGGGGCCGGATCGTCTGCTGCTTATCACCGATGCCATCCGGGCCACAGGGATGCCCGCAGGCGAATACGAACTGGGCGGGCAGCCCGTCTTTGTGCGTGAGGGGCAGTGTCGTCTGGCCGATGGCACCCTGGCCGGATCGATCCTGACAATGGAGAGTGCCCTACAGCACTTCCTGGCGACCACAGCCTGGCCGCTGGAAAGGGCGTGGCCTGTCACCAGCCGCACGCCAGCCGCGGCGCTGGGAATCGGCAACGAATACGGCTCACTTGCGCCCGGCTACCGGGCCGATCTGGTGGTGTTGGACGGCGCGCTGGAGGTGGTGGCGACGATTGTGGGCGGGCGGCTGGTCTATTTGCGTGGGGGTGAAGAAGGGAGATTGGGGCAGTGAGTAACAGCTCAGGACACCGCTCAATCTGCGCTCACTGTTCCCGATACTCTTCCATCTGTCCGTCCTCGTTGGCGTCGTAGCCGTAGAGATCGATGGCACCGTCCCGGTTGCGATCCCAGGCCCACTGGTCAAAGAAGCCGTTGCGGTTCAGATCCCAGGCCCAGGTGTCCGTGCGGGTGTCGGCGTCCGTATCCCAGCCCCAGCTTTCCATCACCCCGGTCTCTCGAGGGTCAAAGCCGAAGATAGCCCCGCCGGGCTGGGTTGCGTCGAAATAGACGTACTGGTCGGGGATGCCGTTGCGGTTTGTGTCGAAGGCCCGGTAATCGGCGATTCCATCGCCGTTGCGGTCAGAATCCCAAAACTGGACGTCGGTCACTCCATCGCCGTTCAAATCCATCGGCATCCACTGGCTAGTGGTCAGCGCAGCGGGGATGGGGGCAGCGGTAGGCACGGCTTCAGACTCCACAGGCACGGGCGCGTCCTGGCGTTGCTCGAACTCCACTTCCAGACCGAAGATGCCCAGCTTTTTGATCTGGCCACCGCTGGCAATGGTATAGACGGCCACGGCCGCCAGGGCCAGCACGCCCAACACGACCCACGGACTGGTTCCACTGGATTTGGACTGTTCGTTGCTCATCAATCACCCCTTACGCTTTACCTCTTCCACCACCTGCACGAGTGTTTCGTAGGGCACTGCGCCGGGGACGAGATATTTCTCGCCAAAGATCAGGGCCGGGACGCCCTGCAGCCCATAGGCCGCGGCCTGGGCAATGTCGTCGTCTACCGCTTCGGCAAAGAGGGGATCGGTCAAAGCGGCGCGGAAGGCCTCTGTTTCCAAGCCGACAGACGCAGCGATAGCGGTCAGCACATCCAAATCGTCGATGGCCTGGGCCTCTTGCCAATAGGCCCTCAGGACCGCGGCGTGGAAAACGTTGCCCCGCCCCTGGCTTTCCGCATACTTCACACCGACGAGGGCGGGGCGGCTGTCGATGCCAAAGGGGCCAGGGTTCATCTCCAGGCCGTAGTCTGTGCGGGCGCGTTCGTAAAGCGCTGGCCGTTTGGACTCAATCGACGCCCGGTATTGGGGCGAGATGGGCGGCGCGCCGCGGGGACGCAATTCGTAGGAGTGCCATTGTAAGTCAATGGCGTGGGATTCTTGTAGCTTCTCCAAACTGGAGGAGACGAGAAAGCACCAGGGTCAGGCGAAGTCTGACCAGACGTCGACGCGGATGGGGAGAGAAGACATAAAAATAACTCCGTTGGGGACAAAGACAAATTTTCTTAGACAAAGGCCGTCTTCCAAAGGAAGACGGCCTTTGTCTATCAGTTGGCTTCAGATGCTGCGACTTTGCTGCTTACCAGCGGTCGCCGCCACCGCGACGATCTCCGCCCCGGTCTCGGTCTCGGTCGCCACCGCCGCGCCGTTCACCACCGCCGCGCCGTTCACCACCACCGCCGCCGTAGCCGCCGCCACTACCACCACCGTAGCCGCCACCGCCGCGCCGTTCACCACCGCCGCCGCCGTAGCCGCCGCCACCACCACCGTAGCCGCCGCTACGTCGACCGCCGCCGCCATCCTCTTTCGGACGGGCTTCGTTCACACGCAGATTGCGTCCGCCGTAATCTTTGCCATCCAGCGCGGCAATGGCCGCCGCCGCAGCGGCATCGGGCATTTCCACAAAGCAGAAACCCCGAAAGCGGCCAGTTTCCCGATCTGTGATCATTGCGACAGATTCAACGGCTCCATGTGGCACAAACAACTCACGCACTTGCTCCTCTGTTGCCTCGTAAGACAAGTTCCCTACATAAAGCTTCTTAGACAATTCTTGCTTCCTTCCTGAAGTGAGTCCATCATGCCGGGTGAGCCGTGCAACAATGGAGAACGAAAAACGCTACGTCTATAGTATGCACGCGTTTCAGATATTTGTCTACTCCCAAAATTCACGAAAATGCGATCAATTTTCAGCGTTTTAGCTGTTCCAGATACTTTTTGCGGAATTTGGCTACTTTGGGTGCGATCACAACCTGACAATAGGGCTGATTGCCGTTCTGGTTGTAGTAGTTCTGGTGATACTC
>JACQGT010000412.1 GCA_016199425.1 Chloroflexota bacterium | reverse complement strand
GTGGGTGTCGGCGTCGCGGTGGGTGTCGGCGTAGCCTCCGGCGCGCTCAGATTCAGAATAAGCGGCAGGTAGCGCAAGTAGTCAGAAACCGGCGTCGCTGACGGCGTTGGCGTGACCGTTTCTGTGGGTGTCACCGATGGGGTGACTGTGCCTGTCAGTGTGACCGAAGGCGTGGCGCTTGCCGTGGGCGTCGCGGTTGGCGTCACGCTGGGTGTGGGTGATGGGGTGGCGGTCGTTGTTTGCGTAGCCGTGGCCGTTTCTGTGGGCGTCATCGACGGAGTGGCGGAAGGTGTGACGCTTGCAGTTTCTGTCGGCGTCGCGGTTGACGTAGCCGTCGCGCTGGGCGTGGGGGTGGCCGAGGCTGTTTCCGTCGGCGTGGCCGTCAATGTCGCGGTCGGCGTAGCTGTGCCCCCGGCGCAGCGCAGCAGAGAAACCTCGTCCAGATAATTCCACATCTGGCTGACGCTGCCGTTGTTGTAGACATTGAAATAGACCACAAATGTCCGCCCCGCGTAGGCGCTCACGTCAAAAGAGCGCTGCTGCCAACGGTCGTTGCCCGGGCCCCGCGCCTGCTCCAAATTCGCCAGCCGGGTGAGGTTTTCGTTGAGCAGCAGCACCTCCCGGTAATCGGCCCCGTCGCTGCCGCCGCCCGTCCGCTCCCACCAGGTCAGCAGCAGTTGCTCGCCGCCTGCGGGCACGCGCACCGTCTGGTAGGCGGTGGAATAGGCGTACTGGTTCGCCACGCCGCCGGGCAGACCCAACTGGGCGGCTCGGCTGCCCGCGTAGACCGGATTGCTCACCACCCGTCCCGCATAGGCCCCGCCGAAACGCCAGGCGGTGCTGTCCGCCGTCTCGAAGTTGCCGTTGACCAGCAGATTCGTGCAGCCGCTGGGCAGAGGCGTCGTCGTTGCGGTCGGTGTGGCCGTGGGCGTCTCTGTGGCTGTCGGGCTGCTCGTCGGTGTGACGGTCAGCGTAGGCGTGGCGGTGGGCGTCGTCGTCCCGTCCCGGATACCCGCCAGCTCGGCAATTGTCGCCAGGGCGGTGCGGGCGATGCGCAGGGTGTAGTCCAAATTCACCCGCGCCAACCGGTCGCCGCTGGTGTGATACCAGGGGTTGCGGTCGGGTGGGATAGCGTCGGTGAAGAAGTTTTCGATGACCAGAAAGGCCGGGTAGTTGTAATCCCAAAAGGCCGAATGGTCCGAGAAGCGGCTGGCGCTGCTCGTCTTGCGCTCGAAGCTCAACCCCTGGCCGTAGCGCTCGTTGGCGCTGATAAAGGCCGTGGCGATGCTGTTGGAATTGACCCCCGTGCCCGGATGCAACTCCACCACCCGGTCGTCGTTGCTGTCCCAGCCGAACATATCCAGATTGATAAAGCCCTGCACCTGCGCGCCGGCCAGCCGCAATTCTCGCGCATAGAATTGCGCGCCCCATTGCCCCTGCTCCTCCCCCGAGAAGTGGACAAAGCGGATGGTGTCGGCAAATTTGTACTGTTTCAACAGCTCGACAGTGCGCATTATCGAAGCCGTGCCGCTGCCGTTGTCGTCCGCGCCGGGGGCGGAGGAGTAGGGAATCTCCGAGTTGGTATCGAAATGGCCGCCCAACACCCAAATCCGCTCCGGGTGTTCTGCGCCGGGCAGATCCACAGCCACATTGCGTCCGCTGTAGCTGCCCCGCACCCAATCCACATAGAAGGGCGACAGGCCTAGATTCGTGTAGTAGTTGTGGAGAAAACGCTCTGCATCCAAAATGCGGGTGGAGAAGGTGTAGCGGGTTGCCAACGTGACCGAGCCGCCGGGCAGGGTGACAGCCACTTCGCCGCTCAGTTGGGCGATGCGCGACGAGAGATCGGCTTCGGTGATCTGGGGCAGAAGGGCGGCAATCGTCGGGTTTGTGCTTTGGGGGCTGGCCGCGCGGATGGCGATGGGCGCTTCGTCTTCCATTGGCAGGGGGGCCGGGTTGAGCAGGGAGACGGGGATGCCCTGGCCGGGCAGAGTCTCGACCAGCCGTGTTTCGTCCTCTACCGGCAGACCTAATAGAAGCAGGTAATCGCCTTCGTATAGGATGCGGCCTAGCGCGGCGGCCTGGCTGTGCGTGCTGGCCGGGTCTGCCTGTTTGTCCACAAAGTAGTAGACCTGCCCGGCAGTGGATTCGTCCAGCACCTCCACCGCAAGATCGGCGTCTGCCAACCGGGCCCCGCTCCCCGGCGGGCCGCTGAGGATCAGCCGGGCCCCATCGCCATCAGCCAGCCGGGCGTGAAGGGCAACCCCCGGCTCCGCAGGCAAGACCTGGCCGGGGCGGAGACGCGCCAGCAGCAATTCTTCGCCGTAGACTGGCGCTATCTGGCTGAAAATCGTTTGGGGGAAAGGAACGGCAAGAGCGGTGCTCAGACCCACAAGCAGCGACCAAAAGACAACTATCGACAGCCTAACCGTCTTGGCGGACATAATACCTGCCTTCGTAGGGCGGACTGTTAGTCCGCCCAGAGCAGCAAGGCGGACTAACAGTCCGCCCTACAGTTGGATGGGGGCCCGGCTTCCATTGCGGCTTGCCCCCCCGTGCAGGGAGCGGGTCTTGTCCACCCCTTCCTGGAAGCGCTCCTGCCAGCCCGTTGGCATCTCCGCTTGCCAGGAGGCCGAGGCAGCCCAGACGAAACGGCTGAAGAGATCCGCGCTGTGGGGATCGGTCTTGGCCAGCTCTTCGGGATGCCACTGGACGCCCAGCACAAAGGGCAGCGCCGGGCACTCCACTGCTTCGGGCAAGCCGTCGGGCGCGGTGGCAACCACCCGCAGCCCGTAGCCCAGCCGTTTGATGCCCTGGTGGTGCATGGAGTTGATCTCGTGCATGCGACCCAATGCCTGGGCCAGACGGCTGTCCGGCTCGATGCGCACGTCGTGGCTGACCCGGAAGCGCTCGTATTGGGGCGGGTAAAAGTCGTGCTTGTCCAGTTCCCCGGCCTGGCTGTGCAGGTCCTGGTAGAGCGCGCCGCCGCAGGCCACGTTGATCACCTGCACACCCCGGCAGACCCCCAAGACAGGCATTCCCCATTCGATGGCCCAGCGGGTCAGGTTGAGTTCCGTGCGATCCCGTTCTTTGTCCACTGGGCCGAGCTGATCGTGGCGTTCTTCCCCGTAGTTGCTGGGGTCGATGTCCTCGCCGCCGGGCAGAAAGAGACCGTCCAGCCGCTCAAAAGTCCCGCGCAGAGTGGCCTCGCTCATATTCAGGGGGATGAGTACGGGCAGCGCGCCCCGCTTCTCCAACTCCCGCACGTAAGTCTGGTTCATAATGTACATGGGCAGACCGAAGAAACGTTGGGATCGCTCCCGGCCCATAGGCACGCCAATCAGCGGTCGTCGGGCCGTCACTTCGCCTTCCAGAGTGGTGAGCAGGAGTTGCTCCCGTTGGGTATCTATCATCAATCTGCGCCTATCCGTTGGATGAATGAATCCTTTGCAGAAACCCGGTTTCCGGGGTTTGGTGCTGCGCTGCATTATAGCCAACCGGCTATGCGCAGGCAAACTTTAAGACTTGCGCGCAACCCATCTCCTCATCACCCCGGATATGTCCCAGATTTGGGGTAAGAGTGCTCCCGGCGGGTCACGGACCGGCTGAGAGCAAAACTCACCCCATTCTTGGGATGCACCCCATCACCCCCACCTCCTTTGACAGCCTTTCGCGCTTCGTGTTAGCATTGCTCTATGAACAATCCATCCGGATCTCCTGTCTTTGATCTTTTTGCTGCCTTTGCCCTGCCGCTCTTTGTCCAGCGTCTGTTGCTTGTCCTCTTCTATTTCGTTGTGGCCTGGGCGCTGGTTCGGTTGACGCCCTATTTTGTCCGCCCACTGGTCCGTTCCCGATCCCACTTTATGCGCCGGGCCGCCTGGAACGAGCGGCGGGTGACTACCCTCACCGGCCTGATGGTGGACCTGGTACGGGTCTTTGTTGTTCTCCTGGCGATCATCTTTTCCCTCAGCCTCTATGTGGATAGCACCGGCCTTTTCACGTTTTTGGGCCTCTTTAGCGCAGCCCTGGGCCTGAGCGCGCGTCCGCTGGTCAGCGATTACTTCAGCGGCATGATTTTCCTCTTTGAAGACCTTTACACCATCGGCGAAAAGGTGGAAATTTTTGGTGTGGAAGGCACTGTCGAGGACATCAACCTGCGCACAACCCATATGCGCGCACCCTCCGGAGAACTCTTCGTCGTTCCTAACAGTGAGATTCGTCACGTGCGCAACTTCGCCCGGGGCACTTTCAGTCTGGGCACTGTGCAGGTGGACGTGAAGAGCAGCCGTCTGGATGAGGTCTCCGCGGTATTGAATCAGGTGGCCGTCGCGGCCGCGGCAACCATCCCCGAACTCATCGCCCCGCCGGAGATCATCAGCGCCGATGGGGTGATGGGCGCGCAGACCCGCTTCACCCTCTTTGCCAAGACCGAATATGGCAAAGGGCCCGTTGTGCGGCGTAAGCTATTGCAGATGATCCACGACGCTTTGACCGAAGCCGGGGTGGAGGTTGGCGGTTGAGCGCGTCGTCCTGGCCGCGGCGGGCGGGGATTGTTCTGCTCCTGGCCGCGGCCCTGCTCTACTGGCTGACGCTGGACAACGGTTTGCGTCCTGGCGAATTGGAGGGGGGCGATCTGATCACCCACCAGTACGCCCAGGTCCAGGCCCGGCCCAGCAACGCACCGGGCTACCCCCTCTACACAATGGGCGGCTGGCTCTGGTTTCACAGCCTGCGCGCTGGGGCCCACTGGCTGGGAATCACCCCCAACCCCATCTCCCTGCTCAGCAGCTACAGCACCCTCTGGGCGCTGCTCAGCCTCTGGCTGCTCTACTGGATTCTGCTCCACATTACCCGCAGCCCCGTTCGTCCCGCCGGCGACTGGCCCCTGGCCTGGCTGCTCGTAGCCTTCTACGCCGTCACCTACTTTTTCTGGTACTACGCCACCACCACCGAACAATACACAAGCGCCATCGCCCACACCCTCGCCATCCTCTACGTCTACCTCCTCTGGCGCGATCATTCACAATTAAAAATTCACTATTCACCATTCACTATTCTCCTCTTTCTTTCTTTCCTTTCTGGCCTTTCCCTGGCCCACATGCCAACAGTCGCGCTGATCGTCCTCCCCCTCCTGGCCGCGATCCTCTGGCAAGAGCCGAAACTCCTGCGTCGTCCGGGGCTGATTCTGGGCGCGGTGTTGGCAGCGACGCTGCCCCTGCTCAGCTACGTCTACGTCTACGTGCGCGGCGCGGCCCATCCCGAATGGTGGGGCGTGGGGGATTGGGCCACAGCCCAGGAATGGTTTTGGAGCTTTGTGGGCACAGCCCAGGGCCAGGACGAGCTGAGTTGGGGTCTGGCCCCTGGCGCGGCCTTCTTTGCCAATGGCTTCCCAGAGCTGATCTGGCAGGAATTGAGCGTGCCGGTGCTGGTGATTGGGCTGTTGGGGGTTGGGGTATTGGAGAAGCGGCTGCGTCTGGTGCTGTGGGGCACGCTGATCCTTTACGCTGTCCTCTGCTGGGTGGACCGCTTTGGCAACTGGTTCCAGGTCATCCTGCCCGCCTATCCCCTCGTTCTGATGGGCGCGGCCAGCGCGATTGACAAAATGCGGAATAGGGAATGGAGAATGCAGAATGGGGAAGCGATGTCGCAACCACGCCGCGCCACGGAATACGCAATACTCCGTACGGCGAAAAGATCGACCCTTCGACAGGCTCAGGACACCGCGTTACATGCGTTAGTTGCGCTTTTCCTCTGCGCCTCTGCGTCTCTGCGGGAGACTTTTTG
>JACQGT010000411.1 GCA_016199425.1 Chloroflexota bacterium | reverse complement strand
GCTCAAGCCCATCACCCGGGCAGAATTGGCCGCGGTCATCGGGCAGGTGCAGCCGAAACCGCGCACTGTGCTGGTGGTGGACGACGACGGAGACACGCGCCGTCTCTTTGCCCGGATGCTGGTTGCCATCGATGAAAATTTGCGGGTGATCAGCGCCGGGGACGGGCAGGAGGCTCTGGCCCAGATGCGGGCGGAGCAGCCGGACCTGGTATTGCTGGATGTGATGCTGCCCGATATGGACGGCTGGCAGGTACTGGCCGCCAGGGCTTTGGACGACGAACTGCGCTCGATTCCCGTTTTTCTCCTCTCCGCGCAGGACCCCGGCGACGAACCCCTTTCCAGCCAGATACTGATTGCGGCCGCGGGCGAACGCACTCCCTTCTACAAACTCCTGCGCGCAGCGCAGGTCAGTCCGCTGCTTCTGGGCCAGCCCGATGTGTAGGGGCGCTGCGTGCTGCGCCCCTACGGAGTCACTCCCAGGGCCGCGTCCAGTGCTCGCAGCAGCCTGCTGCGGCCCACGGGCTTGCGGATATAGCCGGACGCGCCCAGGGCACGGGCCAACTCCTCTTCCTGAATCACCGAACAGACCAGAATGGGCAGAGTTCTGCCCAGGGGGTGTTGGCGCAGATGGGTCAGCAGTTCCCAGCCATCCGCGGTCGGCAACATCACATCCAGGACGACGGCATCGGGCCGCACTTCTTCCAGCGTCTCAAAGAGCAGATCGCCATCGGTCAGCGAGAGTATTTGATAGCGGGTGTTTGCCACATAGCGCCGGTAGAAGTGCAGCAAATCCTCATTGTCGTCCACCACCAGCACGCGGATGGGGGGCGCAGCGGCCAGGCTGAGGGTCAGATGGGTGGTCGTCTCCTTCTGCTCCACTTGCACTGAGCCGCCGAATTGGCTCAGCAACTCTTGCAGCAGCGGGTCGTCGGGCATCTGTTCCATGGCGGCGGGGCTGCCCGTCAGATGGATACGCACCTGCTCCCCTTCTCGCTCCGCGCTGATGTCGATCTCCCCGACGGACAGATGGCGTGACCACTCGGTGAGGATGCGCACCAACAGTTGGCGCAAACCCGTGGACTGCACGGCCACGGCCAATCCTGGCGGCAGCAAGCCCACGCGCAGGACCACACCCGCTTTCTGTTGAACAGGGGCCAGCAGTTCCACCACCCGCTGGATCGTTTCGCCCACGTCGGCTGTGCCCGAGGGAGCGCCTTTCTGCAACGCAGTCAATTCCTGGCGTAATTGCGCAGACCATTCGCTCTGGGGTGTTTCCGCTGGGGATGGCGCGACGGTCGAGGGGCTGGGTTGCTCCCAGAGCAGACGGGCCAACGCCTGCACAGCGTCGTTCTGCTCCCGGCGCAAATGGCGGGGGGTGATGTGCAGTTGCTCGGCTGTTCTATCTTGGGTTTCGTTGTGGATATAGCGTTGCAAAAGCAACTGGTAGAGCCGATGGCTCCGGGATTGGGCGGGGGCCGTGGGGGGTGGTTGCAGGCAGTGGATGGCCTGGCGCAGGGGTTCGGCCCAATCGGGCAGGCCAGCGGAGATGCCCAATCTCTGACACAGGCTGGGGGCAGGTTGGAAAGCCGGGTCGTTGAGATGGTTGAGCGCGCTCTGCAACTCATCCAAAAAAGTTTCGTAGCCTGCCATGTCCGCTTTATGTCCGTTCGCTGTCCTTGCGTTCAATCGATTCCTTCTCTATACTTTTTATACCCCCGCATCATTCTAGCACGCCGCCTATGGGTGGTCAATCGTCCGTTTACCAACACATGTCCAATCCGCGTTTGAACCAGTGCAGGAGTGCAATGGTATGTCCGGCAACCCAATTTCTGGCAGCTTTACCCACCTGCTGGAAGGCGTCCAGCGGCAACCGATCCGAATCACCGATGTCAAAACAACGCGCCTGACCTATCAGCCCAGGGATGGTTCTTACGTTCACGAGTGCGGTCCTGTGGTTTTGACCAAATATAAGGTACGCGCGCGTTATGCAAGGTAGGAAGACGCAATCTCCTATGCTCAAGAGTCCCGATGCTCATCGTTCTGTCGCCACAGGCGAAGCGCCGACGCTGAGCCGAGTGCGCACGCCTCAGCCCAGTCAAACGCACTTTCTGGCCCGCTGGATGGGCAGCCAGCGCAGTTGGGATACCAATCTCAATCTGCTGCTGATGGCCCTGCCCGGCCTTCTCCTGCTCTTCGTCTTTGCCTATCTGCCCATGTTTGGGATCGTCATCGCCTTCAAAGACTATCGCTTTGCCCAGGGGATTTGGGGCAGCGCGTGGGTCGGCTTCGAGAATTTCCGCTTTCTCTTTGGCACAGACACCGCCTTTCGCATCACCCGCAACACACTGGGAATGAACAGTATTTTCATCGTCACGACGACGGTGGGTGCGCTGGCGGTGGCGATGCTGATGAACGAAGTCTACCAGAGCCGGATGAGCAAGTATTACCAGACGATGCTCTTTTTCCCCTACTTTATTTCGTGGGTGATCGCCAGCTACTTCGTCTTTGCCTTTCTCAACGGGGAAGGCGGTCTGGCCAATCAAACGATCGCGGCCTTCGGCGGCGATCCGCCCTCCTGGTATCGCTCTCCCCAATATTGGCCGCTGATTCTCACCTTTGCCCACATCTGGAACAGCATCGGCTTTAGCAGTATTGTCTATCTGGCGGGCATTCTGGGCATTTCGCCGGAACTGTTCGAGGCGGCCAAGATCGACGGCGCGGGCAAGTTGCAACAGATCCGCTACGTAACTCTGCCTCTGCTCTATCCGCTGATTATCATTTTGGTGCTGCTGGCGATTGGGCGCATCTTTCACGCCGATTTCGGCCTATTTTTCTTCGTGCCCCGAGACACCGCCCTGCTCTACAGCACCACCGATGTCATCGACACCTTTGTCTATCGATCCCTGGTGCAGTTGGGCAATATCAGTATGGCCGCGGCCGCGGGTTTCTATCAATCGACTGTCGGCTTCGTGCTGGTGATTACGGCCAATTGGATCGTGCGCCGCATCAACCGGGATTATTCGTTGTTTTGAGGTATGATTTTGCCAGGAGAAGAGTGGGACGCAGATTTTCATGATCTG
>JACQGT010000429.1 GCA_016199425.1 Chloroflexota bacterium | reverse complement strand
GCTTCGTACAGATGCACGGGGATACCCTGTAACCCGGCCAGAAAAATGACCATCGGCGCGCCGACCCCCCACAGACTCATCAGGATAAATGACGGGATGACCCACGTCGTACTGAACAGCCATTTGGGGCCTGCGATCCCAAAGGTACGCAGCGCATTGTTCAGCATACCAAACTCTGGGTTCAGAATCCACATCCAGAGCAGGGCCACAGGCACGCCGGAGATCACCGCGGGCAGATAGTAAATAGTACGGAAAAGAGTGATGCCGTGGACCTGCTGGTTCATCAGAAGGGCGATGACGAACGAGACCAGCAGCGTCAGCGGGACAGCGCCCAGACTGAAAAGCAGAGTCACTTTCAGCGCCTGCCAGACCAGATCGTCGTCGGTGAACATAGCGATGTAGTTGGAGAAGCCTGACCATTTGGGCGCGACGATCACCGGATAATCGGTGAAGCTGAGCGCGAAGGAGACGATCATCGGGCCAATCGTAAAGATCAGCAAACCCAGCAGCCAGGGGCTGGCAAAGAGATAAAAGGCGATGTATTCCTGCGTCAGCAGACTCTTGCGTTTGCGACCGTAGAGCCGGGACAAAAGCGTTGCCACGAGTGGGATGCCTCCTCGTCAGGTGGCAGGTGGCAGGTGCTGCTTGCCACCTGCCACCTGTCACTCTACACGTTCTTAGTTTCGTCGATCAATTTGCGAATCTTGGGCGCGGCTTCCGCGATGGCGGTAGCGGCATCCTTTTCGCCAAGCCAGACCAGGTCCAATGCTGGCTGCAGGGCCTGGGAATTGATCACACTGAAGTTGACGGTCCAGTTTTCCGGGTCGATCTGCTCCTGCTTGGGCGCTTCGGTCATCACGGCCAGTTCGGCATCGCTCAGATTGGGCAACTTCTGCTTCTGAATGGCGAGCCAATCTGGCGCCAACGAGAGCAGGCTGCTCTGCGGGCCGTATTCGATGGGATAGATCTTCTGCACCTCTGGGCTGACCATAAATTTGAGAAACTGCCACGAGCCTTCCAGGTTCTTAACGCCCTTGATCATACTCCAGAAGTCGATCCAGACGTGGAGATGGCGCTTCTCGCCGTTGGGTGGATTGGGCGCGGCCGCCGTGCCCCACTCGAACGCGTCAATGCCCGCATAGCGGCTGAGACGCCCGATATTGCTGATACCCATCGCGATCTTGCCGCTCATAAAGAGGACGGGAGCGCCGGCCTGCACCTGCTGGGCCTGGGCCGGGGTGGGCGCGACCTGATCCTTCAGCATCAGGTCGGCGCTCCACTGCACGGACGCGGCGACACGGGGATCGGTGTCGCCCGCAAACTCGTCCACAACGCCGATCTCATAGGTGCTGGCTGGCAGGAAATCGCCGCCAAAGGTCCAACCCGACGCCCAATAGTTGAAATAGACATCCGAGCCGTACTGTACCACCTGATCGCCCTCTTTTTTGGTGAGTTGCTTGGCGATTTCCAGATACTTGTCCACTGTCCACGACGCGTCATTCCAATCGGTGGGCAGGTCGGGTATCCCGGCTTCCCGGAAGAGGGTCTTGTTGTAGAAGATCAGATGCGGCCACAGGTCCAGGGGCAGAGCCATCAGTTTGCCCTGCCAGCGGCAGCCCTTCATGCCGTCCGGGTGGAAGTCGCTCAAATCCAGATTGTCCCGGGCCACAAAATCGTCCAACTCCTGGCTCAAGCCTTTGGACGCGTAGTAGCGGTAGCCCCGGTCCGAGAAGGGCGCGTAGATGGCCGGGGGATCGCCCGCGGCAATCATCAGGTCCAGTTTGGTGATATACTCCTGGCCGCCGGGAACAAAAATGCGCCCGATTTTGGTCTCCGGATGCTGGGCCTCGAACATATCGATGGCGCGATTAAAGAAGTCCTCTTCGCCATCGCCCGCCCGCAGCAGGGCTAGAACCGGCGCGCTGGCTTCTGGCGCAGGGGCTGCTCCTGCCCCGCTCTGGGCGCTGGCATCGCTCGCAGGCGCGCCAGGGGTCGGTGGAACGCAGGCCGCCAGCCAAAGCGCCCCCAATCCAGCGAATGCCACACTGCTCTGTTTTAGAAATGATCTTCGACTGAGTTGTGATACCATCGTGCGCCTCCTTATGTTGCGCGTGCCTGTCAAGAATTCTCGATATGGACAAAATCGGGTTGACCCGAAAACAATCCTCGGATCGTCAAACGAGGGGGGAGTGCGGTGGGCAGATCGTTGCGATGTGTTTGGGGGCGCAGAAGTTCGACTTTTCGGAAAAGTCGAACTTCTGGCAGTGTCAAAGCGAAGTGTAGCCAGCTATTCAGATTTTGTCAAAGCCGATTTCTGGCGTACTTCTGCCCTGGATGAGCCAGAAACCACAAAGACACGAAGAAGGGAGGGACGCAGATTTTTATGATCTGCGTTGATCTGCGTACAGCGGGCGCAGCAAGCAGCGCCCCTACGCAATCCGCTGGTCATTCTACCACGCGGCCACAGCCCGCGCCACAGGGATTTTTCTTCCCCCCGGTTCTGTGCTAAAACAATAAAACCCGAAACGTGAAACGTGAGATCGCACGACGTAACTCTCACGTTTCACGCTTCACGTTTCAGCCCGTCGTTTCCCTCCCCCGCACCGGATACTATCTATGCCCATCTTCCAGAACCAGGCCCGCACCCGCATCGGCGAACTGATCGACAGATACCGGGCGATGAGCAGCCAGGACAAAAAGCTGATCACCGAAGCGGGCGTCGTGCACCAGTTCATCGACCCCCTGCTGGCGGCGCTGGGCTGGCCCATCCACGACCCGGCCCGCTACAAATACGAGCTGCACACCCAGGCCGGTCGCCCGGATATGACGCTGCTCCCCGAAACGGGCGGCACGATTTTTGTGGAGGCCAAACGCTTCGGGCTGATCACCCAACTGGCCCAGGCCCGGCAGACGATTGCCGGCGTCGTCACCCCCGGCGAGTTGGCTCTGCCCGGTATGGCCGTGGACCGCACGCCCCAGGAGCAGCAGGCCATCAACTACGCCTTCCAGAACGGCGGCAGTTGGGCCATCCTCACCAATTTTGAAAAACTGCGCCTCTTCAACGCGCGCCGGGACTGGCTGGTGCTTTCCTTCGAGGAGCCGGCCGCCTATCTGGGCGAGTTTGACCTGCTCTGGCAGCTTTCCTACGCGCAGGTACGCAACGGCGGGCTAGACGCGTTGAGCAACCAGCGCCACCGGGAAGATGTAGACACGGACTATCTCCACTTCATCAATCTGTGGCGGCAACGACTGGCCCAGGAGATTATCAGCCGGGGCGCGGAGAATCCCTGGGCCTATGCCGACGACGGCAGCATCCGTCTGGCCGAACTGCGCGGGGTGGTGCAGCGCATTCTGGACCGGCTGGTGGTGATCCGCTTTGCCGAGGATCATCTGATTGTGCCGCCAGGGACGCTGCGCAGCATTGACGAGCACCGGCGCGCCAACCCCTACACCTTCCCCCTCAGCCAGTCCATCGCCCAGCTCTTCCGCCGCTTTGACGAGGAACACAACTCCGCGCTCTTTGCCCTGGACCTGGCCGACCGGGCGGTGATCGGCGATGGGGTCTTCAGCGGGCTGATCCAGAAGCTCTACGAAGCCCGCTACCGCGCCCTCTCCGCCGACATTATGGGCAACACCTACGAGCAATACCTGGGCAAAACGCTGATTCAGGTGGGCGGCGGTGTGCTGACCGCGGACAATCTGGAGACGCGCAAGAAGCAGGGCAGCTATTACACGCCCCAGGTGATCGTGCGCTATCTGGTGGACAACAGCCTGGGCCGCTATCTACACGCCACTGCGGACGGCTGCCCGGACGGGGAGCGGCTGCCCGGCGAGACGCCCAAGCAGGCCGCCGACATTCGCAGCCTGCGCGTGATTGACCCGGCCTGCGGCAGCGG
>JACQGT010000420.1 GCA_016199425.1 Chloroflexota bacterium | reverse complement strand
CTCAATATCCAATACCCAATACCTTCAACCCATTCACTTTGTACACAAGGATTGATCACCTATGCAACAACTCCCCGTCATCCTCTTCGGCCTGGGCGGTGTGGGCCGGGCGCTGGTGCGCCAGATTCTGGACAATCGGGATTTTCACGCGGACCAGTACGATCTGGAGATGCGCTTTCTGGCCTTGTGCGACAGCCGCAGCGCGCTGATCGAGCCGATGGAAGGTCTGCACGACCAGCAGATCGAGGAAGCCCTGGCCCTGAAGACCGCGGGTCAATCCCTGGCCACCCACGAGCTGGGCGGAACCCAGGACGATCTGGCCGCGATTGTGGACATTGTGGGTAGACCGGGCGCTGTCGTCGTCGATTGCACGGCCACGGACCAGACTCTGCCCGCTCTCTTTTTTGCGTTGGACCGGGGCTACAAAATCGTCCTGGCCAACAAAAAACCCCTTACCGTTCAGCAGGAGGCGTATGACCGGCTCACCCGAGCCGGCGCCACCCCCGGCCATCCCCGCACACTGGCGACTACCCGCTGGGAGACGACCGTCGGCGCGGGGCTGCCTGTCATCGCCACGCTCAACCGGCTGGTTGCCAGCGGCGACGACATTACCCGCATGGCCGGCACCTTCAGCGGCACGCTAGGCTATCTGATGACCGGCCTGCAAGAGGGGCGGCCCTTCAGCGCAGTGGTGCGGGAGGCCCACAAACTGGGCTACACCGAGCCGGACCCCCGGGACGATCTGGGCGGCGTGGATGTGGCGCGCAAGGCGCTGATCCTGGCCCGGGGGCTGGGCTGGCGGCTGGGTATGGCGGATGTGGAAGTGACGGGGCTTTATCCGGAGGCGATGGCGGACCTGTCGGTGGCCGACTTTATGGCCGCCCTGCCCGGACTGGACAGCCATTTCCGTGGCCTGGTGGCCGGCGCGGCCGCAGAGGGCAAAGTCCTGCGCTACGCGGCCACCGTCGAGAACGGCGCGTGCCAGGTCGGTCCTGTGGCCGTGGCCGCGGACAGTCCCCTGGGCCGTCTCTCCGGCACGGACAATCTGGTGGAGATCACCAGCCGCTGGTATCAGCCCAACCCACTGGTCATCCAGGGCCGGGGCGCGGGGGTGGATGCGACGGCGGCGGGGGTGTTGAGTGATATTGTCGAATTGGCCTTTACAAAATAGCACTCGTAGTGCGTATTTCGTATTTCGTAGGTAAGTGGTGTTGGTCGGGCGAATGCAATTGGTCGGTAGGGAGTGAAACGTGAAACGTGAGATCACGTGACGCACTCTCATGCTTCACGTTTCCCACTGCAAAACCAATTTGGATAGCCCCTGTTCGTCACTACCTACGAAATACGAAATACGCACTACGAGTTCTTTAGCGATAGGGAGGACGAACTCCTATGCAAACGAATAAGATTCCCGTCGGCGTTCTGGGCGCGACGGGCGCTGTGGGACAACGTTTTGTGCAGATGCTCCAGGGCCATCCCTGGTTCGAGATTACGCAACTGTGTGCGTCGGAGCGCAGCGCGGGCAAGCGCTACGCCGACGCCTGTCATTGGATTCTGCGCGGGGATATGCCCGCGCATCTGCGGGATGTGGTGCTGGTGGAGGGCAAGCCGGGCATCCACTGCCGGATTGTCTTCAGCGCGCTGCCCAGCGGCCCGGCCCAAGAGATTGAAGAACGGCTGGCCGCGGCCGGTTATATCGTTTGTAGCAACGCCAGCAGCCATCGCTACGACGAGGACGTGCCCCTGCTCATCCCGGAGGTGAACCCGGAACATCTGAGGCTGATCGACGTGCAGCGGCGCAAGCGGGGCTGGGAGGGCTTCATCACCACCAACCCCAACTGCTCCACCACCCATCTGGTGGGCGCGCTCCATCCCCTGCACCAGCGCTTTGGCGTGAAGAAAGTCTTTGTGGTGACGATGCAGGCCATCAGCGGCGCGGGCTATCCCGGCGTCAGCTCTATGGATATTACGGACAATGTGGTGCCCTACATCGGCAAAGAAGAGGAGAAGATGGAGCGGCGGGAACCCCACAAGCTCCTGGGCCGCTTTGACGGGGAACGGGTGATCCCACCTGATTTCGTCATCAGCGCCCACTGCAACCGGGTAGCTGTACGCAACGGCCATCTGGAGGCGGTCAGCGTGGAATTTGCCGACCGCCCTTCTCTGGACGACGTGCGCCGGGCGTGGAGCGACTACAAACCCCTGGCCCAGCAGTTGGGCCTGCCCAGCGCGCCCCAGCCCGCCATCCTCTACAAAGAAGAGGTGGACCGTCCCCAGCCGCGCATGGACCGGCTGGCGGGCAGCGTGCCCGGTATGGCGACGGTCGTGGGTCGCCTGCGCGAAGACCCTCTCTTTCACGTGAAATTCCTGGCGCTGGGCCACAATACCATCCGGGGCGCGGCCGGCGGCAGCCTGCTCAACGCCGAACTGCTGGTGGCCCAGGGGTATCTGGGCGTAGAGGCGGCGGCCTTTGCCGGCGCGCTAGTAACAGCCTGAAGATGATGGGATGAAGGGATGATGGCGCTTCGACTTCCGCCAGCCAGCGCTCATCTGTCTCGGCAAAGCGCGCGCCCTGGCGGGTGAAGAGTAGTTGGTGGCGTAGAGCGCCACATTGCCCATTCCTACGAAAGTACCTCCTGCCGTTGACAGAGTGGGCCGTCCTCTACTCCCTCACCCATCCGCCATCTTCCACCGGCTGGGCGCTCTCGGAAGATGTGTATAACGGGCTGCGCTTGTGGGCTGTGTGGCAGGGCGAGACTCTTCTAGCGGCGCAGCAGGCCGAATTGGTGAACTGGCGTTTCTCGCGTCAGGCTGAACTGACTATTTCCGGTTCTGCAGAACGGGGGATTTGTCAATGGTACAGGCCGTGGGCAGCGCGTGATTGGCAGCGGAGTGGGTTGCGTTGCGATCCAACGGAGCAGAGCCGCCCGCGGCCTTCGGCCAGTGTTCAATTGGATGCGCTACAATTTGGCTACGATAAGATTTCGGCTGCCTACGCGGAAGCGGGGGGGGACGATTTGGGCAGATGCTCACCAATCTGTAGCGATGGCTCTTCTGTTTGAGTTCGCCGTTCAGCGCTACGGGCGAGAGCGGTTGCCCGATCTGCTGGCCCAAATGCGTCGGCCCATCACCTGGCAGACGCTCATCCCTGCGGTCTTCAACGTTTTGGTGGAGGAGTTCGAGGCGGGCTGGCGGGGTTGGTTGGGGGAGGAGTACGGGTTGTAGGTCGGACTGGCAGTCCGACCTACGCGGTGCGCCAGGCGGTCACGCTGCGGCTTTGGGTGGAGAAGTTGACGCCGACCAGCACCAGCGGGCGCTCCTGTCCGGCGTAGCGTCTGTAGTAGTCCCGCTCCACAATCTGGGCCAGGGCTTCTTCCTCGCTGCCGTCCACTTTGAACTCGAAGAGGTAGACCGCCTTCTCCAGAGCCACCACCGCGTCGATGCGCCCGCGGCTGGTGCGCGCCTCCGCCTCCACCCGCAGACCGATGAGTTTGAAGATCAGATAGAAGACTGTCTGGTAGTAGTGTTCGTGACGAAGCTGGATATCGTAGGGAATGTTGGCGAAGAAGACATCCAGCAACTCGAAGAATCGCTCCAGGTCATTGGCGCGCAGGGCTTCGGCCAGACGCCAGAGGGTGCTGGTGGTGAGGGCCAGACTGATCTCGCTGTGGGCGCGCAGGAGATAGTGCAGAAAGGCGTTTTCCACCTCGTAGTTGGGATAGGAGAGGGTGTAGATACGCGACTTTTCGTCGTATGTTTTGATGGTCAGATAGCCGGTCTGAAAGAGCAACGGCTCCAAGTCCAAATTTTCCAATTCGTAGGTGCTGAACGAAAACTCCTCTACTCTCAGGTTGCCTAACTGCCGCACATCATAGCCCCGGTCGCGGATGAGGTCGATGAGGAAGGTGGGTGTGCCGCTCTCGAACCAGAAGTTGGAGAAGCGTTGCTGGTAGAAAGCCAACAGCAGGGAGAAGGGATTGTAGACCCGCTCGCTGTGGGCAGCGAAGCGGAAGCCGTTGTACCAGTGCTGCATCTGGGCCAGGATGTCGTCGCTGTCGGTCTTCTGGGCCCGGGCAAATTCTGCGATGTGGTCGTGAAAGCTGCTGCGCAACTCCGCTTCGGTAATCCCCACCAGCGCCCCAAAGTTGGCATTCATCGAAATGTCGTTCAGGTTGTTCAGCCCGGAAAAGACGCCCACTTTGCTGAATTTGCTGATGCCGGTCAGAAAGACCAGGCGCAGGTAGGCGTCCAGACTTTTGATGCTTGTGTAAAAACCTTTGAGACTCTCTCGAATCTGGCGCGCCGTGGGCAGGTCTGTGATATTGTCGAGAATCGGTTTGTCATACTCATCGACCAGAATGACCACCTGTCCCCGCTCTGCCAGCCTGCGCACCAGATCCTCAAACTGAAATTCGTACCGGCCCGGCTCAATCGTTACCCCGTAGCGTTCGGCGGTCTGCTGCACGGCGCGTTGCAGAGCAGCGGACAAATCCTCTACGCTGCGGATGCTGTAGCGGCTGAAGTCGAGTCGGATAACCGGATGGATGGTCCAACTGTAATCGCTGTCGTAGAGCCACAGCCCCTGGAAGAGTTCCCGATTGCCCTCGAAAATCTCCCCCAGGGTGGAGATGAGCAGACTCTTGCCAAAGCGGCGCGGGCGGGCCAGGAAGTAGGCCCCTTTTGAGTAGCGAATCAGCTCATAAATCCAGGGCGTCTTGTCCACGTAGAGAAAACCGCCGCGGATGAGGTCGCTGAAGGTCTGGATGCCGACGGGAAGGGGTTTGAGCATTGGAGTCCTGGGTGTAGTTGAAAGTTGGCAGCGGTCTGTGTCCGCCTTCTGGGATTATAGCACAGAAGACGGGAGGCGACGGCATCCAGACATGGGAGCGTTTCAAGTTGGGGACAAACGCTTCGTCCCATAATCCAGGCTGGTTTTCTCGGGATTCGCCGGACAGACTTCCTAGCCAATGCCATATCTGGTTATTCTTTCGGCTTCTGCCCTAGATATAGGGGCAGGGCAGGTTTGAACCGGCTGATAACCCATGAAATCCAGTCGATTCTTCACGTTGCCCATAATCACCGGTTTGATTATGGGCACGCCAAAAGCTCTATTTTGCCTCTTTTGCGGATGTATTGGACTGTCCCACCGGTAGTAGACTTGTCCCCCAACCCGAAACGCTCTCCCAGACATCCGTCAGCCGTAGGGCGGACTGCCAGCCCGCCCTACGAAAGTAATTCCAGCAGTTCAGCCGTCGTCGTCTGCAACTCCCGCGCCCGGCCGCGTTCTTCCGCCGCCGCCCGCGCATTCGGGGGCTGTGTAGCGGCGATAGCCTCCACTTCTTTCCCCGCTACATCGTAGAACCAGCGGGAGTTGGCGATGTAGGGGTATGTTTGTGTGAGCGCGTGGATTTCGACGGCCAGTTCGTTTTCGGCGCGATCAACGAGCAGTAGCGCCAACACCGGCAGAGCGACAGCTCGCGGGAAGAAGGCCTGGGCAGTGATAAGCTGCATGGCCCGGTTGACCGTTGCAATTGCCCCGCGGCTGTTGCCCAGTCTGCGTTGCGCGTAGGCAAGCGTCGCCAGGGCGATGGCGAGTTCGTGGCCCTGCTGCAACGCTTCGTAATGGGCAACGCACTCTTCCAATAACTTTTCCGCTCCAGCGTACTCGTTCTGCGCCAGCCGTGCCTGACCCATCACAAGCAACCCATTGGCAATCATCCCCCGATGATTCCAGGCCCGCGCCTGCGCGATTCCCTCTCCGGCCAGAGCCGCGGTTTCGCTGTAGCCGCCCTGATGTAACCGGACAAAGGCCTGCCAGGTTGTGACAAAGACCTTTCCATCCCGATCCCCGATTTCGTCGTAGCCTGTGGTCGCCCTAACCAGATATGCGTCCCCCTCTGCAAAATGCCCGCTCAGAATCAAAAGGACGCCGAAACTGCGCCGGGCTCGGGCAAGGGCTCGTGGACTGGAAATGCGTTGAGCAGTTGCCAATGCTTCGGCCAAATGTTCTTCGGCCTCCGCCAGCCGCCCTTGCCCCAGCGCGGCCAGGCCCAACAATTCCTGCGCGCCCAATAGATGGCCCAGGTCTGTGCGCAAACGACAGAGCGCGATGCACTCGTCGAGCACGCTTTCCAATTCCTGGTAGTTCGTGTGGCGCACCGCCCAACCCACGGCCAAGAGTGCCCGCGCGATCCAGAACGGGTTCTGGTAGGCGCGAAAAATGGCGAGTGCTTCTGTGTAGCGGCGATGCGCTGTTTGTCGGTCCGAGCCAAACAAACTGAGACCGGAAACGTAGAGCAGAATCGCCCGATGGAATTCCAGAGATTGGTCCTGGCCGGTCTGTCCCTCCAGCAAATCGAGCGTCATTTGTAGAGTTTGTCGGGAGAACTCCGCCTCCCCTTGCAGCCTGGACATTGTGACCAGGTGAGTCAGAACGCGGATTCGTGTCGAGAATGTGCTTGGGTCGTCCGCAAGCAGCTCTGCTGTCAGCGCAAAGTCGGCCCGCGCCTCAGCCGATCGCCCGTGCAGTTCTGCAAACTCTGACAGCCAGTCCACCATTTGATCCAGCAGATGGGTCTCTTTGTGCGCGCTGGCCCACTGCCATGCAGCGCGCACATTCTCCACCGCAACTTCGACTGCCTTCAGTTGGTCTGGATTTGCCCCGCGCAAGGCGGGAGCCGCTTCTGCCATAAACGCTGCATAGAAGGCAGCGTGGCGCGCGTGGACCTCGCGTTCCCGATCAGGGGTGGCGGCCAGACGCTCGGCCGCGTATTGGCGCATCAGTTCGTGCATCTGAAAGTAGCCCATGGCTGTCTTTTGCAGCAGAGAGCGGTTGACCAGCGTCAGCAGTGTGGTCAGGGATGCGCCGGTGATGGCTTCGGCGGCCGGGCGGGGGATCGCACTGCGAAAGACAGCAAGCGCGGCAAAGACGGAACGTTCGGGATCGGCCAGCCGCTGCCAGCTTTGCTCGAAAACACCGCGCAGGCTGCGGTGGCGTGGATTGAGATCGGCCAGGTCGGCCTGCAGAAAGTCAAGACTCTGCCCGATCTCCCTGGCAATCTCGGCCGGCGTCAAAATGTCCATCCAACTGGCGGCCAGAAGAATTCCCAAAGGCATTCCCTCTACCAACCGGCAGATATTGACGATGGCCGCCAAGCCCTCCTCCGCAGCGAAATTATGCTGGACGCGTTGGGCGTTTTGCGCAAAAAGTTCGACTGCGCTATGGGCGATGGCTGCTGTAGCATCCACGTCGGGTGCAGGGATGTCCAGCCCGTGCAAGTACAGGAGTGTCTCGGCGTTGAGACGCAGCCGTTCTCGACTGGTCACGAGTATCCGCACCTTCGGCGCGGCTTCCAGGATTTCCACAAGCAGTGCAGTCGCATCCAGCAGATGCTCGAAATTGTCCAGGAGGAGGAGCAGACGGCGGCGGCGCAGGGCTTCGAGGAGTTGCTGGCGGGGCGGGCGTGATGTCTCCTGTAAAGAAAGACCGAGAGCCGTGGCGATGGCCGGCACAATGGCCGGTGGATCGGTTATCCCAGCCAGGGGCACAAAGAATACGCCGTCGGCAAAGTGTGGGATCTGCGCTTCGGCAGCCGCCAGCGCCAGCCGGGTTTTGCCCATCCCCCCCGCGCCCAGAATCGTCACCAGCCGGCGTTGGGGATCGGCCAGCCACCCGGCCAATACGCGCAATTCAGCGCTGCGTCCCACAAGGGGGGTCGTTTGTGCGGGCAGATTGGAGCGAATCTCGGAGAAGCCGGGCGCGCTTCTCTGGGAGTAGTCGCTCCAATTCTCAATGCCAAACTTCCCGTCGCGAATCTGCTCGTACAGCGCGGTCGTTTCGGCTGAGGGCGAGACACCCAACTCCGTCTCCAGGGCGAGGAGACAGCGTTCGTAGGTGCTGACGACTGCTGCCAGATCGCCCAGCCTGGCGTGGGCAGCCATCAGCGCCCGGTAGGCCGGTTCGGGCGTCTGTCCCTGGGCGATCCAGCGTTCGGCCCAGCTTACCGTCTCCCGCCAACTGCCTGCCGCCAGCAATTTTTCCAACAGCCGGGCCATACACTCTTCGTAGAGGGCGCGCAGCCGTTCCCGCTCCCACCCGATCCACTCGTCGTAGAAACCGGGCAGCAGATCGCCTGAATAGGCAATGGCTGCCGCTTCCAACTCCTCCCGCGTGGCTTCCTTCCCGGCCCCAGCCAGAAAAACAGCTACATCCAGACGATAGGGAGCAGCAGCCTGCCAACGGATGGTCATGCGGTCTGTTGCCACAAAATTGTCGGGGATCGATTTGCGCAACTGCCAGAGGGCGTGGCGCAGATTGTTGCGCGCGTTCCCTTCGCTGGAGTCCGGCCAGAGGATACCGGCCAGCTTTTCGCGGCGGTGGGCTACCTCCGGGTGGATCAGCAGCCAGGCAGCCAGGCTTTCGGCAGAGCGAGTGGGCAGGCTCAATCTCTCTCCGTCCACTTTCATCTCAAATTGGCCGAGCAATTGGATGGTGAACATAGAAGTTCGGACGCAAAGCACGTTTTTGTAACGCTGGCGCAGACGGTGATGGACGCGGGTTGGATAGAGTGGAGTATAGCACAAGCTGGCGCAAAGCGATAGCAAGTTTGGAGAATCCCTCGTGGCCAAATCAATGCAGGTGTCGTGGCAGGTTTTGTTGGAAGACGATGAGTGGGCCCAGGCCGATGGGACGAGCTGGCCGGCGTCTTCCGGCACAGAGAGAGAAACAGAGAGGCGCAGGCGGCGGCGCTGGGCAGACTTCGGGCTGATGCTGTTGGCTCTGGCGGCTGTAACTCTGTGGGGCTGGCAAAATGGGTTGGGCAGTTCGTCCCGGGCGCAGAGCGAAATAGCCCAGGCCATTACCTCATCCGGCGGGGGCGACGCGGGGAATCGTCTGCCCATCCGCGCGGCAGATGTGTTGGCGGTGGAATTGCGGGGCGATCAGGCGCTGGCACAGGTGCGGGTAGCCGACGCCGATTCTGGCCTTTCCTACCGGGAGACCCGTTTCTTTCAGCGGACTGTCCACGGCTGGCAGCCCGTCGATCCGATTGATGACTTTTGGGGGAGCGCCCAGCAACAGACCAGCGACTTCTTTATCTTCCATTTTCGGCAACGGGACGGGGCGACCATCGCCGCGGTCGCTCCCCAGTTGGACGAACACTATCGCCGGGTGCGTCGCTGGCTGGGTCTGGTATCGCCTCCCACAGAAGGAAAGATAGCCGTGCGGGTAGTTGGCCCCCAGGGATTGGCAGAATTTCGTACAGGCCGCGTGCGCACTTTGACCGTCGCCTCCCCCTCTCTCCAGTCACTTCCCGCAGACCTTTCAGAGGCTGATGCACTTCTGCACGCGCTGTTGTCGTCGCTGATCGATGAGGCCGTGACTGCTGCACTGTTGCGGCTTCTCCATTCTGAATGGCAAGTGTCGTCTGGTATGTCCGAGGGGCTGCGTCTTTGGTTGCGCTGGGAGAGCGGGTTGGCAGATGCAACCGCCCGGCGCGCCCAGGTCCGCCGCAGCTACGAACCTTTGGCGGAGGCGGGGTCCGCTCTTCATTCTGGGCTGTCGCCTCGGCTGGCAGACGTATCGCTTTCTATCAATCCGCGTGACTATAGGGAAGAATCACTTACACAGATCAGGCAAAGCGCCGTTGCAACCGCTACTCTGCTCGAATACGCGACCCGAAGGTACGGTTCCGGTCGCGTGGCTGTGCTCCTGGCCAAACTGAGCCATTTGATGACGTGGCAGACGCTCATCCCCGCGGTCTTCGACGTTCCGGCAGAGGAGTTCGAGGCGGGCTGGCGGGCGTGGCTGGCGCAGGAGTACGGGGTGAATTTGTAGGGCGGACTGGCAGTCCGCCCTACAACAAACTCAATCCCCCGGAATGACCAGCACCTGGCCCACATAGATAATGTGGATGTTCCAGATGGCGTTGATCTTCGCCAGATAGTGTACGTCCACGCCAAAACGGGCGGCGATGGCGCTCAGGCTGTCGCCGGGCGGAACGGTGCGGCGAGGTTGTCACCTACGACGAACTGCTGGCAAACGTCTGGCATTGCGAGCCGGAGACCGGCAACCGCAATCTGGTGGCAAACTGTGTACGCCGTATCCGCGACAAAATCGGTGAAAAAAACGACCAGCACTTCGATCTGCAAGCATTACCCGCTATCGGCTATCGTTTGCGCGTATGTCGAGTAACTGTTTCACCCCCTCACCCCTTCCTCCCTTCACGCACTTCCCCCCGCGTATGCTTCTTCCCGTCACATCTGGTATAATAGGTCGAAGTGTCTCAAAACTGCGATGGACGGAGAAGCTACCCTTATGGATCAAGTCAAAACCATCCAGAGTTATCCCCTCGTGCTGGAGAATTTCGGCCTGGCCGCGATGAGCGATCTCTTCGACGATTGGGTTGTCTACCGGAATCTGGAGCCGGTGGAGCGGCGGCTGAAGGGGCTGAAATCGGCCCGGGTTCAATTGAGCTTGAACATCGATGGGATTCCGCGCAAACTCGACGACGCCTATGCCCAGGTGGCGATGTGGATATTTGAGCGAGCACAGGCCCTGCGCCGCGCCGAAGTGGGCGAGCTGCTCTTTATCGGCGATACGCTTTCCGGCGACGGCAAAGCCTATCAGAACCTGGCCAGATTGAGCCAACTGCCCGGAAGTTGCTTTATTGGCGGCGAAAAGGCCGATCAGGAAGCGTGGCACTCCAAAGACGAGACGACAGGCATCTTCTCTGCCAACCGCTGGTCGAGCATTGCCGATTGGCTGGCGCTGGAAAAGAGCAACGGCCTGAAGATGGACAAAAACACCGTCGCGGTGGTGGATATGGACAAGACCGCCATCGGTGCACGCGGGCGCAACGACCGGGCCATCGACAGCGCCCGGCTGAAGGGCCTCTACCGCACGGTCGTCAATGTGCTGGGCGATGATTTTGACGCCAAACTCTTCGAGACCCATTACGACCGCCTCAACCGCAGCAAATATCATCACGTCACCCAGGACAACCAGGACTATCTGGCCTATATGTGTCTGGTCCTCAACAACGGGGCCATCGACTGCGTAGACCTGCTGGCCTCTATCGACAACGGGGACATCGAGACCTTTCCTCAATTCGTGCGCTATGTAGAGACCTGCATTGTGGGCGGCGAGCGTGTGAGCGAGGCCATGCGCCAGGCCCACACGGCTGTACATACCAGTGTGCAGGCGGGCGACCCGACCCCCTTCAAGAGCTTCCGCCGTCAGGAGTTTCTGGCGACACTGGAACATATGAACAATCTGCCCGATGATGTGCCCGGAGAAGAACGGCTGAATCGGGAGATCACCATTACCCAGGAAGTGCGGGAAGCCGGTCTTTGGCTGCGCGAGCGGGGCTGTCTGGTCATCTGCCTGAGCGACAAACCAGACGAGGCCTCTGCGCCGAATCACCCATCCCTGCGCGACCACCCACCCATCCACCGGGCGCAGACCCACGCCGTCGGCGTCAGCATTGCTGGCGCGCTGGCTGCTCTGGGATAATCCTGTTTAGCTTACTGACCGCAGAGGTCGTCGCATGTAGCATTGAGAGCGTATGGCATTGCATCGTGAGCCGTCGCCTTCTCTTGAGCAGACAGTTGGTAGAGAACCTTATGACAGAGAACCAGAAGCCGCAGCAGACGCCCCCGCGCAACGGGGACAAAAATCAGAACAATCCGGATCCCAACGATCGTTTTCGCCAGGCGTTCAACCGCAGTTGGATATGGATTATCATTGCGGTCGTCATCTTTTTTGGCTACCGCATGTTGGCCAATCCCCAGGTCAACCCGGACGACGTAATCGGACTGAATGGGATGGCCGAGGCGATCCAGACCAACCAGGTCAAGAAGATCGTTGTTCAGGGCGACGAAGTGATCGTCACTCTCAATAACTCTAAGCGGCTGCAAAGCCGCAAGGAAAGCGGAGTGAGTCTCTTGGATTCCCTCTCAGCTTTTGGCGTCACAGAAGCCCAGCTTGCCAACCTGCCCATTTCGGTAGAGAAGCCCTCCAATAGCAGCACAATTTTTAGCTGGTTGGTGATGCTCTTGCCTATGCTGCTCATCTTCGGCTTCTTCATTTTTATTATGCGGCAAACTGGGGGCGCGGGACAGAATCGGGCCATGCAGTTTGGCCGCAGCCGGGCGCGCAAGCTGGATGAAGCCGATCGCCCCACCATCACTTTCGAGGATGTGGCCGGTTCCGACGAGGCCAAGCAAGAATTGCAGGAGATCGTCGAGTTTCTGCGCGAACCCCAGAAATTCGCCGCGCTGGGCGCG
>JACQGT010000417.1 GCA_016199425.1 Chloroflexota bacterium | reverse complement strand
GGCAGGGTCTGCGCCGTCCAGCGTCAATCCATTGGATGGAGACTGCGCCTGGGCGTTGGCAGAAGCAAAGAGGAAGACGAAAGAGAGAGCCAGAACAGCAAAGAAAGAACGGACGGCAAAGGTCGGGTGGGGCATGGGTGCGGCCTTTTGCTGGTTTGAATGGATTTCTCGCCCATCATACCACATCTTCCCGGAAGCTGAGAGCTTCCACAGGCAACAGAAGAGCGGACGCAGATCAATTCAGATCAAGAAAATCTGCGTCCCTTTCTTCTCCTGGCTGAGCAGTTATCTGGAAAGATTATTTCCCGCTCACCATCGGCACAAAGAGACTATACTTTGCCTCCATCACAATAAGCGCAACGGAGATTTTCTTTTCCGCAACCAGTGTGCCATCGCTCTTGCGCAAAGAAACAGTCACAACCGCCCGATCGCTGTCCTCAGCGGTACCGGACACAGTGGGCACGATGGCGACGATCTCGTTGCCATTGCCTTGCCCAGGGGTGACACTCAGCCACGGCTCATCCACCGCCACCTGCCAGGTGTAGGCCGGATCACCACCGGCGGCCAGGGGTTGGATGGTGTGCATACCCGGCGAGATGTTGTCAGTGGTCGGATCGTAGGTAAAAGTAAGTGTATCGGGCAATGCGTTCAGGTCCGGCTCGGCTGTGCTCTGGGAAAGGTAGATGCTATCGCTGGCGGTCGCGCTTTCCGTCGCGTTGCGCATCTCAATTTCGACGGTATATTGCCCCGCCGCCGCCTTCAGTTGCCATTGCAGAGATGATGCGAAGGGTTGCCACGCAGCCCATTCGTCCTGGTCAATACGCAGACGCACATCATCCCATGCGCCGTAGATATGAATAGTCAGCGCGCCGTCGTCGCTGGTCTCGTTGTCGCTGTTGATGACCACCGGATAGACATTCTGCCGGCGGCCAAAGTCCTGCACCCAATAGTGACCATACGTTCCACTTCCCACGAAATACCCTACGCCCATCTCCCAGTTATCGGAAGAGAGAATATTCTTGCGGTGTCCTGCACTGTTCATCCAGCCATCCACCACAGAGGCTGGGGTGGCATAGCCGGCGGCGATATTCTCGGAGAGCGCCTGCCAGCCGCTGTAATAGGTGTTCAGCCGGTCACTCCAACTGCACGATTGCACCAGTTCACCGTTCACGCGGTCGTAGCTGGTGTGGGAAAAGTAGTTTTCCTCCGACATATCGGTGGCGTGGAAACGGGCGGCGTCGGTCAGCGCATCCATCCGCTTCAGAGGCAGCAGCCCGTTGTCCAGGCGAATCTGATTGACCAAACGGAAAACCTCTTGCTCAAAAGCTTCATTGCTGCTGGAGAATTGGGCGCCGCCACAGCCACGCAATGTCTCCGGGCTGGGGATGGTGCTCTGCTCGCTTGCCCAGACGGGAACAGGACCGGCGGTCCACACCGCAGCTACGCCCAGCAAACAGACAGCTACGATCAATTTTAGAACGTGACGAATTCTGGAGGAAGAGGGCATTGGCAATAGACCTTTTTTTGACAGAGTGTGCCATCAACGAGTACGGTATATGTGTATTTCGCGTACAGCTTATCCGGTTTTTGACCGAGCAACCATAGCCAATAAGGACGTAGACAGTATGTTTGGACGCAACAAAAGTACAATCAGCGATGCGGATGTGTTGGCCGCGCTGAGCACCGTCCAGGAGCCGGAACTCCATCAGGACCTGGTAACTCTAGGGATGATCAAAGAAATCCAGATACGCGGCCAGAATGTCAGCTTCACAATTGAACTGACGACCCCGGCCTGCCCGCTGCAGGCCAAGATCGAAGCAGAGAGCATCGCCGCGGTGAAGGGGCTGATTCCCGGCGTGGAGAAGGTGGAGATTCAGTTCACCCACCGGGTGCGGGGGGATGGGCGCATCTTTGGCAAGCTGAATATACCCATCAAAAACATTGTGGCGGTGGCCAGCGGCAAGGGGGGCGTGGGCAAAAGTACTGTCAGCGTCAACCTGGCCGTGAGTCTGGCTCTGGAGGGGGCAAAAGTGGGGCTATTGGATGCGGACATCTACGGCCCGAATATCCCGATGATGATGGGGGTGGCTGACGCGCCGCCTGTGTTGCAGGGCAAACTGGTGCCGGCTGAAGCGCACGGGGTACGCTTTATGTCTATGGGCTTCCTGCTGCCGGCGGACAAAGCGCTGATCTGGCGCGGACCGATGCTGCACAAGGCGTTGCAGCAGCTATTCACCGACGTGCGCTGGGGGGAACTGGACTATCTGATCGTCGATCTGCCGCCCGGTACCGGCGACGCCCAGCTCTCTCTGGCCCAAATCGTCCCTCTCACCGGCGGCCTGATTGTGACAATGCCCCAGATGGTCTCTGTCTCCGATGCCATGCGCGGCGCGGCGGCTTTTGAGCAGTTGGACGTGCCTATCCTGGGCGTGGTGGAGAATATGTCCGGTGAGATTTTTGGCAGCGGAGGCGGCTCGTTGGCGGCCAAGAAGTTGGGAGTGGACTTTCTGGGTCGTATCGACCTGGACCCGAACGTGCGGGTTGGCGGTGATAGCGGAATGCCGATTGTCGTCTCCCATCCCAACAGCCCAACGGCCCAGGCCTTCCGCGTCCTGACGCGGGTGGTGGCGGGCCGCGTCAGCATTCTGAATATGACGCCGAGTATGGAGTTGACGGTTGTGTAGAAGTGAACAGTGAACAGTAATCAGTTATCAGTGGGCTTATGTTACTGATAACTGCCCTGAAAAAAGGACACGGATTGTCAGGATT
>JACQGT010000416.1 GCA_016199425.1 Chloroflexota bacterium | reverse complement strand
TCGGTCATTTGGGATTCTCCTTTCTGTTTCACAACAAAAAAGAACCCTTTTTGGCCGATTATGTCAACTTTTTACTTATGCACACCCCTCAGTTACCTCTAAACAAAAACAAAGTTCCTATTCATACTTTATCACGGAATTGAAGCCTTTTCATCCCCTTCTGTACTTATGCGTAATCACCACTTTCTACCCCCTTGACATCATTTGGATAAAGTCGAGTTGAAGTGTTGGCGGATGTGATCGTCTTCGTGCGGATTTTGCACCGCAAAGATATCTACCGCTACTTCCCGTAGCGGCGCCGGTTCAACCCCTCGCTGGTGGCAATCAAAATAAAGTCCTGGTCGTCCTGGGTGATGTTGACGTATATGTAATGCGTCTGCGCACAGCCCAATCGCCTATTTCAAGTACGGGGGCCTTCCCCATACCGCCCGCGCAATTCTGGCGGCAGCAGGCGGGCGATGGCGTGCATCAGTTCCATGCTCTGGCGTTGGACGGCGGCGGGGTCGTCCGGGTCGCCGGTGAAGTGGATGGGCTGTCCAAAGCGGACGGTGAGGGGTGTACGGCGTAGGGGGTTTTTCCACTCCTTGTGCAGTTCTGGGATGCCGATGACCGCGGAGGGGATGAGGGGTGCGCTGGTCTGTGCGGCGATGCGCACCGCGCCGCTCTTGGGCCGCCCCAGCGGACCGCCCTTATTGCGGGTGCCTTCCGGGAACATCCCCAGCACTTTGCCCTCCCGCACCAGGCGGATGCTGTGTTCGATGGCCTGGGTGTCATACTCGCCCCGGCGGATGGGGAATGCGCCCACAGAAGTGATGAGGGCGGAAAACCAGGGCTTGAACTGGAACAACTCCTGCTTCGCCATATAGTAAATCTGCCGGGGCGAGGCATAGCCCAGCGCCACCACATCCACACCGCCGGGGTGGTTGCAGGAGAGGACCGCGCCGCCCGTCTTCGGCACATTTTCCCGCCCCTCAATGCGCAGGGAGCCGAGAAAGGGCAGCAGCCCACTCACAATAAAATGGCAGACTTTCCAGGCGGTAGTTGCGTCTTGGGGAGGCCAGGGCATAGGCGGTGAGTTCCTTGATGGGTGAACGAAAGTGAACAGTAAACAGTGAACAGTTTTCAGTTCTTCATGCACCGTCGTGCGCCACGGGGGATGAAAAGCAGGACGCAGATTACGCAGATTTTATCCGTCAATTCTGTGATCCGTGTTCTTATTTTCAGGGCAGTGGCGATACGGGGCAAAACTGATTACTGTTTACTGATTACTGATCACTGATTGCCAAAGACAGACGCACAGCAGCGACGAAAAACTCCCTCAGTTGACCCGCCCAATCGTGGCGCGGATGTGGCCGAGGGCGGCCATGACTTCTCGCTCTTCGTTGGTGGGCGAGCGGCGGTGTCCTGAGCTTGTCGAAGGGTTGCCCTCCCACCCCAGACCGGGCAACCCCGGAAAGCTGGCCTCCGGCTCGGCCCAGAAGAGATGCAGCCGGTCGCGCCGGGTGAAGTAGCGGCGCAGGTCACTCTCCGCGGCCAGCATCTCCCCGTTCTGGATATGCAGCAGCCCCCGATCCCGCCACAACTCGGGCTCGTCCGGCTCTACCAGCACCATATAATCCAACACAGCCAGTGCCTGGTGAAAAATGTTGTTGGAGAGATAGACATTGCGCAGATTGTTGAGCAGGCGCAGCAGAAGCATCCGTGAGGAGACCGCATATTCGGCCACCGCTGAGTGGAGTTGGACGGGCTGGCGAAAGACATCGGTGAGGTAGGCGGCGGCGTCGGCTTCCTGGACAACCCCGCGATGGAAGGGGTCGAGCAGCCAACTGCCCAGATTGTCCTGGTAGCGCAGCATAAAATGGGCGGGAAAGCCCATCCCGTCCAGGCGGATACCCATGCGCCGGGCCACGGCCATATAGAGCAAGCTGAGGGTGATGGGCAGGCCGCGGCGCTTTTCTATGACCAGATGGAGGAAGCTGTTGCCTGGATCGTAATAATTGCCCAGATTGCCCTGAAAGCCCATCTGCTCGCCCAGCACGTGGAGCAGGGCGTGGAGCAGATCACCGCCGCGTAGCCCCGGCAGCAGACGGTCTTCTGCTTCATCGGCCAGGGCATCCAGACCGGCCAGATAGTGGAGAATGTCCAGGTTCGGCTCGACCAGCCCGCCGATGTGCAGGGCCAGCCGTTCGGGTTGGGCCGTCTCCGATTCCAATTCCCTGGCGAAGTCACGCAGATGATCGGTCATCGGGATACTCCTGTGGGGTCTGGTTGCTCCGTCCACCGTCCTGGGCCAAACGGGATTGGCGGTCGATCTCCTGGCGCAGGATGCGTCGGGCTACGGGCAGAGTGGTGGCGTAGGTGGCATCCACCCCCATATAGCTCAGACTTTTGCTGAGCAGGGTTTGGCGGCGGCTGATGGGTGTGTCACTGGCGTAGTGGAGTACGCCGATGTCGTAGGGGGCGTTGATAAAAATGTTGACAATCTCATTGAGAGGGTGGCGTTTGGGGTAGATATCCTCGTAGATGGCGCTTAGATAGGGGCCAGCCTCCATCTCAATATCTGTGTAGCTCTCCTCGTAGAAGACGTGCATAAAGTTGCGGTTTTGCAGAAAAGTGCCCCGCACCGTCACCGATTTTTGATTGTCGAAGACAGTGCCGTAGCGCAGATAGGGGGCCACGTCCACGGCTGTGAAGCAGTTGCGGAAAAGGAATGTATTCTGCGAGTGTTCGTCGTAGACGACGTTGGGAATCATCACATCGCCCACGCGCCCGTTGAGGGTGGCGGCTTTGCCAATGATATAGACACCCAGCAGATCGCTGACCGCGGTGCTCACCTGGCTGAAGACGTGATAGGCGGCCATGCCCAGGGGGTAGTCGATGTTGAGAATCAGCGCATCGCTGGCTTTGAGCAGGGCGATCTCGGCCGCCGAGAAGTCGCCCAGCCGGGGGTCCAGCCCTTCGAGGCGCAATTTGGAAATCTCGATCACCTGGGCTTCCACATCCAGGCAGTCTGGATCGCGCATGCGTTGCAGCCCCACCGCGGCCTCGTGTTCAGCAAAGCGGCTCTGGGCTTCCCGCGCATACTGGCCGTGCTGCAAATAGAAGCGGGAGGCGTAGTAGAGCAGATTACCCACTTGCCCCGGCTCTTCGTCCCGCAAACGGCGATATTCCTCGTCCAGCCCTTCGGGTCGATCGCGTAGAATCAGATCGACGATGGCCTGGCTCTCCTGGCGCACGAAACCGGAGAAGAGATTGGCCAGGCTGTGGGTGTTGCTGCTGACAAAGTAGAGGGGCCGGTCGCCCAGATTCAGGGAATGGCTGGCTTCCAAACGCTGCCACCAAATCTGCACGGAGCGGCGGTAGTCACTTAGCCCACTGCCCAGCACATTGACCCGGGTGTCCATGCGTTGGTCGGCGGCTTTGCGCAGATTCTCCACCAGTTGCCAGCCCGGCCAGAGATGGCAAAGCATCGCAAAGTCGTCCTCGGATAACTCCAATGCTTGGCGGATGCGTTCGCTGCGCTCCGGCGTCACAAAGTTTTCCATAGCCAGGAGCGCATTGTCGCTGGGAGGAGCGTCACCCAGGGCCGTTATTGGGCCCTCGCCCAGTTCGGCGAGCAGAGCGCGGTTGTGGTTGAGCTTCTGGTGCAGTTTGTTCCACTCGATCTGATAGGCCACCATCGTGGGAACCATATCGTCGATGTCGCTGACGCTGGCGATAAAGGTAGCCAGGATGCGCCGCTGCTCGTGATAGAAGAGCTTGCGCCGCCGGGCGCGGGCCGCCACAGGCCGCCACGTCTCCACGTCCGGATACCCCCGGCGACGGAAAACCTCCTCCATTTGCCCCATCACCACCAACGAAACATCGGGAAAACAGGCGGGCAGACGCTGGGCAGCGTAGGAGAGAGCGGTCACGTCGATCTCCGTACCGTCGGCCCTGTAATGCAGGCTGGAATTCATGCCCACGTGGCTCTCCTCCAGGCTGCGCAGGCGGATGGGTCCGCTGCTGCGCAGCAGGGAGTAGATGGTGCGGATGTAGAGCTCGATATCTTCGTTGCCGGCCGCGGGTGTGGTGCGATCCATTGCTGTAGTGTCCAGTGCAGGGTGGAGTTTGTCTGCTGATAAAGTACCACCGCCGGGGGTTTCTGGCAAGTGGCGTAGCATATCCAAATCTCAAAAGAGTGCAAGCTGCCCTGTGGACGCAGAATCTTCGTTCTCTCTCACGACCATCTCCGGTGACCACACTGGCAGGGGATAGCGGGCGTGGACCCGTTGGCGCAGGCGGCGCACACTGGCCGGGGAATGACCCTCGAAAGGATTGTGGGTGTAGCAGTAGACCGGCTTTCCCTCCGCCAGCAGAGCGGCAATCCGCCCGGCCCAGTGGTCCAGAATCTCGTCTTGCGGGCGCTGGAGTTCCCGGTCATTGGGCAGGGGTTCGCCGTCGTTGCCAATCAGCCGCAGGAAAAGGTAGGGCGTGCCGGATTCTGCCCAGGCGGCGAAGAAATCGTCGGTTCCCGTGCGCTCCACTACCACCAGCGCCATCCCCCGTTCGGCCAGAAAGCGGGCGAAGGCTGGCGTCAGCAGATCGGCGGAACGCACCTCCACGGCCAGAGACAGCCCGTCCAACTCAGCGGCCAACCAGTCCAGATAATGGGCCAGGATGCGCCCCTCCCGTGCCCGTGTGAAGCTGGGCGGGAATTGGAGAAAGCCGGGCGCGGCCGCCGCTCCCAGGGAACGCAGCACGTCCAAAAAGGCCAGCGTCTCCTGGCGGCAATCCACCAGCCGCCGTTCGTGGGTGATGAGCCGAGGCGCTTTCAGGCTGAAGGTGAAGCCAGGCGGCACACTTTCCACCCACTGCACCAGTGTGGAGGGCGCGGGCAGGCCGTAGAAGCTGGTGTTGACCTCCACACTGTTGCATTGGGTGGCATACCAGGCCAGCCGGTCCCGATCCGCTAGACCGTCGGGGTAGAAGACGCCCTGCCAGTCGGGAAAGATCCAGGAAGCTGTACCGAGGAAGAAAGGTGTTGGCATAAGAACACGGCTAGTAGGACACGGATACCAGAATTTGCGGATTGAGAAAGGCTCAAACGCCGATCACTTGTACAAATCAACCAATCAACCACTCAACAAGCACCCCCGCATCATCCCACCACCTCACCATCCCACCCGATTTTGTGCAACTTGTCCATAAAGCCCGGAGCAATTTTGTGCAAAATGGGCGTCGGCATTCGGCGTCGAATGGAGTACTCTATAACTGGCTGGCGGGCTGTTTGTGAAACATTGTATATGGGAGCAGGGAAGACGCCAAGCCCGACGCGATTGTCATTTGCAGATTGTTTCCAGTTTTTCGAGAAGAGGAGAGTAAAGATGTCCGCGTTCCTTCGACGCCTTTCGGAAGTACGCATGTCCTGGCTGCGGGCTGCACCCCTGGCCGCTCTGTTGTTTCTGGTCTTTGCCAAAGCAACGTTTGCCCAAGAAGGAGAGCCAATCAGCGTTGAGTTGGCCTACTATGCGATTGACAATATCTTTCTGCTGATCGCGGCTGTGCTGGTTCTCTTTATGCAGGCCGGCTTTGCAATGGTGGAAGCGGGTTTCAACTCCCGCAAGAATACAGTCAACATTCTGTTCAAGAATACAATGGACCTCTGTTTTGGGGCGATTATCTTCTGGATTGTTGGCTACAATATCATGTATGGCGAACCAATTGTGGGCGGTCTGCTGGCGTGGGGCGGTTTCGGCATCAACGCCACGATGGACCCGGCCACGGCAGGTCCTGGTGTGTTGCATCCCCAAGTGGATTGGCTCTTCCAGGCTGCTTTTGCCGCCACGGCCGCCACAATCGTCTCCGGCGCGGTGGCCGGGCGCATGAAAGTCAGTACCTACCTGATCTACAGCGTCATCATCAGCGGTCTCATCTACCCCATCGCCGGTTTCTGGACCTGGGGTGGTGGCTGGCTCTCAGAACTTGGCTTTCACGACTTCGCCGGTTCCCTGGTTGTCCACTCGGTCGGCGGTTTTGCCGGTCTGGCCGGTGCGATGGTGCTTGGCCCCCGGATTGGTCGCTTCAATGGCAAGCGCAACCCCCTGCCTGCCCATAGCATTACAATTGCGACTCTGGGCGTTTTCGTTCTGCTCATCGGCTGGTACGGTTTCAATCCCGGTAGCCAACTCTCCTTTGCTGGCACAGCCAACATCGAGGCGACGATGCTCATTGCTGTCAATACGACCCTGGCGGCCTGTGCGGGCGGCGTCTTCTCCATCCTGCTGGCCTGGTATCTTGAGAAGAAGCCCGACCTGGGCTACGGGCTGAACGGCATCCTGGCCGGTCTTGTAGGTATCACCGCCAACTGCGATATGGTCAGCAATGCCAGCGCCCTGGCTATCGGCGGCATCGCCGGTCTGCTGGTGGTGGGTGGTATGCTCCTGCTCGAACGACTGAAGATCGACGACCCGGTGGGTGCGTGGCCGGTGCATGGGCTGTGCGGGATTTGGGGCGGTGTCGCCGCCGGTATCTTTGGCACAGCCAACCTGGGCGTACAGATTCTCGGCTCGCTGGTCTACCCGATCTGGTCCTTCGTTCTTCTCTTTGGCTTCTTCTCCCTGATGAAAGCCCTGGGCAGCCTGCGGGTAACTGCCGAAGAAGAGAAGACCGGTCTGGATGTGGTCGAGCACGGGATGGTAGCCTACGCCGGCGACTGAGTAAAAATCCAGTGGGGATTGGCGACTGGCGATTAGGGATCGGGGCATCCGTTCGCCAGCCGCCAATCTTCCATTCGCCAGCCACCAATCCCCCATTCGCCAGCCACCAATCCCCCATTCGCCAGCCGCCAATCCCCATTCGCCAGCCGCCAATCCCCCATTCGCCAGCCGCCAATCCCCATTCGCCAGCCGCCAATCCCCATTCGCCTTTTTGCCCGGTTGCCCTCTCCCCCAATTCCCGCTATACTTCCCTCGTCGTCCCATATCCACCCCCACGCAAAGGAAGCGACCCATGCCCACAATCCAACACACCGCCATGCGTGCCTATGGCTACGCTCTGTTCGAGGCCGCGGGGCTGCCCGCGGACCAGTCCCGCATCGTCACCGACCACCTGGTGGACGCCAACCTGACCGGCCACGACTCCCACGGCATCATCCGCATCCCCGGCTACATCCGCAGCATCGCGGCCGGAAAGATCACTCCTGTGGGTGATCTCAAAATCGTGCGCGAGACGCCCGCCTCCGTCGTCATCGACGGGGAAGGTGGCCAGGGGATTGTCATCTGCACGCGAGCGATGGAAATGGCCGTCGAGCGGGCCAAGCAGACCACCTTTGGCGCGGTGGCCGTGCATCGTTGCAGCCACATCGGGCGCTTGGGTGCCTATCCGCCTATGGCCGCAGAGCAGGACTGCATCGGCATTCTGCTCCTCAACGGGGGCAGCCGCTTTACCGCGCCCTTCGGCGGCACCTCCCGCCGCCTGCCACCCAACCCGATTTCCATGGCTGTCCCCTCTGAGAGCGGCCCGGTGATGATGCTGGACATCACCACCAGTATGGCCGCCGGCGGCAAAGTGGAGGTCTACTCCGCGCGGGGGCAGCAGGTGCCTCCTGGCTGGCTGATCGACGCGGAGGGCAACGAAGTACGCGACCCGGCCCCTTTCCAGACGGGCGAGATTGCGATGCTGCCTCTGGGCGGCGCATCCGGTCACAAAGGCTATGGGCTAGGAATGATGATCGACGCCATCGCCGGTGGTCTTTCCTGGGCCGGGTGCAGCAGTGACAACCCAACCCGGGGCGGCAGCGGTTTTGTGGCTCTGGCTATCAAGATCAGCAGCTTTATCGACGTGGACGAGTACAAAAAAGAGGTGCAAATCCTCATCGATTGGGTGAAATCGTCGAAAACCGCACCCGGTTCCAAGAAAATTTACTACCCCGGCGAGATCGAAGAGGAACTGCGCGCCGCACGGGGCAGCAAAGGCATCCCCGTGGAAGAGACCACCTGGGGGCGCATCGCCGAAGCCGCCGGGGAGGTGGGCGTGGCGGTTCCCAGTGTGTAAAAGATATTGGGTATTGGATATTTCGTTTGGACCGATTGGGGCGCTGCGTATTGCGTATCCCGTCTCGACGACACCTGACACTTGCCACCTGCAACCTTCCACCTGCAACTTTCCATCCTTCGACAGGCTCAGGACACCGCCTGCAACTCCCGAAAGGCTCTCCCGATGAATGTTACCTACACGAAACTTTTCCGCTCTCCCTACAGCGTCCCCAACGCTGTGCAGTTGACCGACGAGGGGCTGTGGATCGTCGATCAGATCACCGACCGGGTCGCGCTGGTCCGGATGGAAGAGCCATCCGCCTACTACGGCGTGCCCTGGCTGCACCGGGAAATCCCCAGCGAATCGTCCAACACCAGCGGGATGACCTGGGGGGATGGCTCGCTCTGGCTGGCAGCCAACGGCGACGCCGGTATCTGGCGGCCCGCCCGCGCCACGGACGCCGGACCCCATACCGGCGAAATCCTGCGCGTGGACCCGGCCACGGGCGCAACCCAGGCCCGCTATCCCATCCCCGGCGGCGGTGGAACCCACGGGACAGAATACGACCCCTTCGAGCCAGGCTATATTTGGGTAGAGGCATTGAAGGACCAAAAATTGCTGCGGATGCGCATCAGCGACTGGTCGATCCAGCACGCCATCGAGTTGCCCTATCCCCGGGCACACGGGCTGGTGCAGAAGAAGGACGGCATGTGGGTCGTCCACACCGGCCATCGGCTGATCGTCAAACTGGCAATGGATGGACGGGAGTTGGAGCGCATCACCGTGCCCGCCAGCGAGCCAGAACCCCACTGCCTCTCGGCCTACGGGGACGATATGCTCTACTGCGATGCAGCGTCCGGGTGGATTGTGAAGATCGGGATGGGATAAGTACTGTGGGTTGGGTTCTTGCGGTGTAAACTGCGAGAACCCAACCCACCAGCGTAGCATCATTTTCTTTCACTCAAAACAGAGGAACGGCGTGCCTCGAATTCTCGTAGCAGAATGCAAACAGGAAGTATCGTCCTTCAACCCCGTCCCCAGTCTGCTTACAGACTTCGAGACGCTCTGGGGATCGGCCTTTCTGGACTACCACCGGGGGCTGAACTCGGAGATGGCCGGCGCGCTGGCCGTTTTTGCCGCGCGCAGCGACGTGGAATTGGTCCCCGCCTACAGCGCACGCTCCATCACCTCGGGCGGAACCCTGGCCGCCGAGGATTTCAGCCACCTGGCCACCGAATTTCTAGCGCTGGTGAAGACAGCGGGGCCGGTGGACGCCGTCTACTACTCCCTGCACGGCGCGATGGCCGCGGCCAACGAAAGCGATCCGGAAGGCTTTCTCCTGGCCGAGACACGCAAAATCGTGGGTGAGCGGATTCCCATCGTCATCTCCCTGGACCTGCACGGCATCCTGACCGATCAGATGTTGCGCCACACAGACGCAGTGGTGGTCTATCACACTTACCCCCACGTGGACTTTGCCAGCACAGGCGCACGGGCGGCCCGCCTTCTCCTGCGCATTCTGGACGGGGAAGCCAGCCCGATAACGGCGGTGGTTCCCATCCCCGCGCTGGTGCGGGGCAACGAACTGATCACCGAAACTGGCCTGTTTGGGCAGATGATTCGCTATGCGAAAGACATCGAGGATGGGCCGGGCGGTCTCTCCGTGGGGATGTTCATCGGCAACCCTTTCACCGACGTGCCGGAGCTGCGCTCGAACAGTCTCGTCGTGCTGGACGGAGACGCGGCGCGGGCCGAACGGGAGGCGCTGAAGCTGGCGCAGGATTTCTGGGCCGTGCGCCAGCAACTTCACCAGCCCCTCATCGGTCTGAGTGAAGCGGTGGAGCGGACGCTTGCCAACCCCAGCGGTACAGTCATCCTCACCGATGCGGCCGACGCCACCAGCTCCGGCGCTTCCGGCGACAGCAACGCCATCCTGGCTGCGCTGATGCAACGCGGCTATACAGGCAGCCTGCTGACGCCGATTGTCGATCCAGGCGCGGTGGTGGACGCGATGGCCGCGGGCGTGGGGGCCACTATCCGCACCACTCTCGGCGGTGGGCTGGATCGGAGACGCTTCCGGCCCTTGCCGGTGACAGCCCAGGTGCGGATGCTCTCCGACGGGGATTTTGTCAGCGAGAGCAACGGCGCGGTCTGGCGGGGCGGGCCGACGGCTGTGTTGCAGGTGGGGCGGCATATCGTCGTCGCCACCAGTCGCCCGGTCAGCCTCTATGACCGCTCCCTCTTCTACGGCCACGGCCAGGATCCGACGCGCTTCGATGTGGTGGTGGTCAAATCGCCCCACTGCCAGCCCCACTTCTTCAACACCTGGGCAGCGCAAACCCTGCACGTGGACGCGCCCGGCTCCACCAGCGCCAACCTGCCCTATCTGGGCCACACCGTCTGCGCCCGGCCCATCTTCCCGTTGGACCCGGCGGTGGTTTTCGAGCCAAAAGCGGTGATATATCGGCGGGGTGCGTAGTGCATGAAATGACCGCGAATAGGAGGATTTCACGAATAGATGGAGGAAAAGACGGAATTGGCGGATTTCACTCGTTCCCACGCTCCCGCGTGGGAACGCTCCCCGGACGCTCCGCGTCCCAGCCCCGGCAGGCCGACAATCTGTGATTTGAACCGTAGGGGCGCTGCTTGCTGCGCCCGCTTGTGCATCGGGCGCAGCAAGCAGCGCCCCTACGTGATTCCGTCAAAATCTGTTTACTCCATACGCAAAGAGGGGGGCGGCGTGTGTACGTCGCTCCCCTCTTTTCTTCTTGCCAGAAGTTCAACTTTTGACAAAAGTCAAACTTCCTTCCTTACGTTGAAAAGCGCCTATGCAAAAACCAGATCGCACGCCTCGGCGGGCATCCAATGGGCGTCCTGGCCGTTCCACTTGACATTGCAGCCCAGAGGATTAGTCAAAGGCACGCTGATAGGCTGCCCGGAGAGATGTTCCGCCAGTGCCCGGTCCAGGTCGTTGACCGTCATCTTCGACGTATCCTTCGGGTTGTCCACGCCGCGGCCCGTGTAGATCAGATTGCGGTCGCCGTCAAAGACATAGAAATGGGGAGTGCGCAGCGCGCCATAGACCAACGCCACTTCCTGCGTCTCGTCGTAGAGATAGAGCCAGGGGAAGTTGTGTTCCTTCATACGCGCCACCATATGGGGGAAGTCGTCCTCCGGGTGGGTGACAATACTGTTGGAGCTGATGGCCACGAATTGCACGCCCCGGGGCGCAAACTTCTCCGCGGTCTGGCGGGTCACTTCGTCCGAACCCTGCACATACGGGCAGTGGTTGCAGGTGAAGAAGACCACCAACGCACCCGCATCGTCAAAGTCAGAGAGTTGGTACGTGTTGCCGTCGGTGGCAGGTAGCCGGAAATCCGGTGCGCTTTCGCCGATTTGCAGTGTGAATGCCATGAGAATCCTCCTGTGGAATGTGGCAGGTTGCAGGTTGCAAGTGGCAAGTCGCAGGCGGTGTCTTGAGCCTGTCGAAGGATGGCAGGTTCGTCACTACTACTTGCAACCTGCAACTTTCCACCTGCAACTCCTAATGCACTTGAAAAAATTCGATAGACTCGCCGCTGGGGCCGGTGAAAAAGGCGATGGTCACGTTCACGCCACCCAGATTCACGTCTTTAGGTTCAACGGTGATGGTGTAGCCGGCGGCGCGCACGTGTTCGGTGGCAGCGCGGGTATCCGTGGCCGTCAACGCAAAATGGGTGACCGGGTCATTGGGTGCGAGGCTGCCCGGTGCAGGGGTATCAGCCTTGGGTTGAAAGAGTTCGATGTGGCTGCCGTCACCCATATCCAGCAGCCAGACTTTGCGCTCCGGCGAGCCAAACTGGGCCACTACCGGCATCCCCAACACATCCCGATAGAGACGCAGGGAGGCTTCCCAGTCCCGGGTCTGTACAGCGATGTGGTGGCAGCCGCCGCCGGCAATGATTGTATTTTTGCTTCCAACAGGCATTTGTCAAGAACCCTTTCGTAGAAGAGTTGAAGGGAAGTGGATAGGAACACTCCCATTCTACCGCAAATCGACGAATGAATCAAACCGGTTTAGTGACCGGGTGTACTTCAGTTTCGGGGCACACGATTCCGGGAATCGACCAGCGCCAGTCTGCAAGGCCAGAGATCGTGTGGTCGATTCCCGGAATCAGCAGCTTTCGCCCCCAAC
>JACQGT010000415.1 GCA_016199425.1 Chloroflexota bacterium | reverse complement strand
TCGACCCTTCGACAGGCTCAGGACACCGCAAGCTCAACCTACCAGATTTCGATACGCTCGCAGACTCAGCTACCCTTCGACAAGCTCAGGACGGCGCTCAATCTACGCTCACTGGACAGGTAGCCTGCGTAGTTACCTCACGTTTCACGCTTCGTTTTGTGTACCTATCCCTGCTGCAACTTATCCATCTCAGGCTGCAATTCGTTGTGGGCGGCCTGCAGCGCCTCTTCTACGCTCTTTTCGCCATTCCAGATGGTGGCGTAGTGGCGATTGAGAATCGGCTCGATGATATTGAAGTTGGTGGGTGATGGCACAGTCGCGGCATAATCCAGGGACTCGTAGAAGATCGCCGTGTTGGCCGGGCCAAATTCGGCAAATTCCGGCAATTGGGCCACCGAACGCAAGGCCGGGATGTTGCCGCCCAGCTTCACCATATCCAGAGAGGCTTCCGGGCCGGAGAGCAGCTTGACAATCTCCCACGCCTCTTGCGGATTCTTGCTGGAGGTGGAGACGCCCCAGCCATCCGTGCCCGCCACTGTCTTCAGCGGACCGGCGTTGTGTGGCTGGTATTGCAGGTCGTAGGTGTCGAAGTCCGCCTCCAGAGAGCCGCCAATGCACCAGCGACCACAGGTGCGCATGGCCAGATTGCCGGCGTGGAACTGCGCCCACTCCTCCCAGCCTTCAGGATTCGGGGCTACCTTGTGCTTCAAAATCAGATCGGCCATAAACTGGACTGTCTCCGCCACTTTGGGTTCGAGCAGATTCGAGGCGGACCAGTCCGCGGTCAACGGCGAGGTGTCGTTGTTGAAGAACCAGGCGGCCATGCCAAACATACCCGATCCCCAGAAGGAATAGGCAAAGCGGTCATCTGCGCCGCCGCTCACTCTGGCTACCTTCAGGCAGACTTCCAGGAAATCGTCCCAACTCCAGTCGGTCGTGGGCGGGGTGATGCCTACTTCCTCAAAGATGGCTGTGTTGTAATACATGACCATATTGTTCCAGGAGAAGGGGTACTCCATCTGCTTGCCATCCACCTGCAACATTTCGCGCAGGGTGATGTGGACGTCGTTTTGCAGGATTTCCTGGGCCGGGGCATCAGCCGCCACAAAATCATCCAGAGGCAGCAGAACGTTCTTGGCCGAAAGCAGCCCCAACCCTTCGATAGCGATCATAATCACATCGATCTGTTCCCCGCCGGCGATGCGGGTGAGGAGAGTGTCGGAATAGCCATCCCAGCCGCCATTGCCCCAGCCGTTGGCGTTAACCTCCAGGGTGATGTTGGGCAAGCGATCTTTGGCCCGTTTCAAGGAGTCGTCAAAGGTGTTGACGGGCATGGAAGTTGTGGCGATGACAGTAGCGGCGGCCTGCGCCGGTGCTGGGGCTGACTCTGCGCCGCCGCTGGAAGCTGGGGCGACTGCCGGGGGCGGGGCTGCGCAGGCGGCCAGGGCCATACTTGCGGCTCCCATGCCCACCAACCGCAACAATTGACGACGATTCAGTTTGCCAGGCGCGTTGGATTGTACTGCGGACATACTCTTGCCTCCTTGGGTAGAAAATGTGTGTACGAAACAGGTAGGGTGAAAGGACGGTCCGAAACACAAATTCAAGCTGATGTCTACGAATACCGAGCCGTAGACGCCCGCTCAACTAGCCGGGTGGGAACACAGAGACGCACGGGGCGATCGGATGGGTTCTCGATCTGCCCGATCAAACGGCGCATGGCAAGGATGCCGAGATAGCGTTTGGGCAGATGAATGGTTGTAAGGGGCGGTGACGTGTGTTCGGCGCGCACTTCGTTGTCGAAGCCGATGAGCGAAATGTCTTCGGGTACGGATAGCCCTGCCTCGCGAATGGCCTCGAGTGCGCCAAAGGCGGTCTTGTCGCTGACGGCAAAGACGGCAGTCGGCAGTTCTGGTAATTGGAGCAATGCCTGCATCTCTCTGTAGCCTTTCAGCGGCTGTCCAGAAGATTGGGCGGGCGACAGATAGGCAGGAGGAATATCGATTCCAAACTCGTCGGCTGCTCGTTTGGCCCCCCACAGGCGATCTGTCAAAGTCTTGTATTTGGTGGGGCCTTGCAGAATGGCGATGCGCCGATGGCCCAATTCGACCAGATGGCGGATCGCCATATAGCCGCCCCACTCGTTGTCCGGCACAATCGAATCGATGGCAGCGCCGGGGATGTGATTGTCCAACAACACAAGCGGTGTATTGCGCTCGGCCAGCCGCAGGGCCACCGCATCGTTGAGAGGAGAGCCGCCCAGGATAATCAGGCCATCGACCTGATCCTGCTCAACCATGCGGGGAACTGCATCCTCTTCGATCACCGAAAGCACCATACTGTACCCGTGGCTCTTGGCTTCGGTTTCAATGGCTTGCAGGATCGCCCCGTAGAGCGTTTCCGGAAAGGCGGAGAACGAAAGATTCTCCAAGAGCAGGCCAAAAAACCGGCTTCTCGGTGGGCGCTCCGTGCGTGAGCGGCGGACATAACCCAGTCTGTCGATAGCGTCGGCAATCCTCTGACCGGTCTCTTCCCCCACGCCGTCGCGCCCCTGGGTATAGAGCGAGACGGTCGAGATCGACACGCCGACCTCATCGGCAACGTCCCGGATCGTAACTCGTTTCGATTTTTTTGTGATGGTCACAATTGTTCCATGCGCAGAAGATGTGGTGTAGAGATCAGAAAATCATTGCATCTGGTATTCTAAACCATTATTTGGGATTTTTCAAGTGGAAAAACATTAAATTTTTTGAGATATTTCGATGGAATTTCGATGACTGTCTAGCGGACTGGCGCGCCAGCCAACTGTGGGTTGGGTTCCTGCCGCAGCCAGAACCAATTCCGCATTCCCCATTCCGCATTTTGGGTACGCCCCTTGCTTTTCCCCGCCTTTCCCCTGTGGTACAATCTTCAGGTGAACTCGTCCGCTCGCGCCCTCGTCTATACGCTCGTTGCGCTGCTGTTGGCGGCTGCCGCCTTTGCCGGGGGTTATTGGCTGCGCGGGCAGACAGCCCCGATGGAAGTTACCGCAGCCGCGACGACGGGTGTACCCGACGACGCCACCGCGGTCTGGAATGGGGAACTCTTCCGCCAGGTCTGGCTACTGCTGGAGCAAGACTAGAACAGTAACCAGTGGTGGGGACTCACTGCATCCTTACTGATAACTGAT
>JACQGT010000398.1 GCA_016199425.1 Chloroflexota bacterium | reverse complement strand
TGTCTGAATTGATCGGTAGGGGCGCTGCTTGCTGCGCCCGACGTAAAGCGGGCGCAGCAAGCAGCGCCCCAAAGGTAACACTACACAACGCCCCGCCAGTTGATGTCGTGGGAGAATAGCGCTTCCTGCTGTTTGACGAAAAGCTCTTTGATCCCCATCTCGGCCAACAGCAACATCGCGTTCAGCGCGCCCCGGTTGAAAGGATTGCCCTCCGCCGTGCCCTGCATTTCGATGAATTCCCCGCTGTTGGTCATCACCACATTCAGGTCCACATCTGCGTTGCTGTCCAGCGCGTAGTCCAAATCCAGGATGGCTTTGCCGTCCACGATTCCTACACTGACGGCGGCCACTGCGCGTTTGAGTACCCCTTTGGGAACAGTTCCCTTCTTCTGCAACTGATGAATCGCCAACGCCAGGGCCACAAAGCCGCCGGTAATCGACGCGGTACGCGTGCCGCCGTCGGCCTGGAGCACGTCGCAGTCCACAATAATCTGGCGTTGGCCCAGCAACTCCAAGTTCACAGCCGAGCGCAGGCTGCGTCCAATCAGCCGGGTGATCTCCTGGGTGCGGCCTTTGGGGCGCATTCCCTCCCGCTGGGTACGTTCGGTGGTGCTGCCGGGAAGCATAGCGTATTCAGCCGTGACCCAGCCGTGGCGGGCGGGGGATTTGTGCAGCCAACGGGGAAGCATCTCGTCGATGGATGCTGTACACAGAACTTTGGTGTTGCCCATGCTAATCAGAACAGAACCGGCGGGGTGGATAAGGTAGTCAAGCTCAAAGCAGCATGGGCGCAGTTCATCCACTGCGCGTCTCATTCGTGTACTCAATGGGAGTCCTTTCTGGGCCGGTTCAGGCAACTGTGGTGGTTTGGATTGGGGGCAACTGCCTAAACTGTTTAGGGCGGCTACGCCAATCATAACCGGGAGAGGCTTTTGGCGCAAACGTCATATTTTCTGAATAAATCCGTAGGGGCGCTGCTTGCTGCGCCCCTACGGATTTCTCTGGCGAGGCTATGGCAACAAAAAAACCGGTCCTCAAGGACCGGTTGGAGTGGAGCTAAAGGGATTCGAACCCTTGACCTCTACAATGCCATTGTAGCGCTCTCCCAGCTGAGCTATAGCCCCAAACTATTCAATTTGGGCCAAGAAATCCTGGCCGCCTGCCTTCCAACAACAGAACAAGTATAATTACATCCCAGATTTTGTCAAATCAACGGCGCTTTTTGGCGTACCGCCATCACCGGTTTTCGAGTGGAGCTGAAGGGACTCGAACCCTTGACCTCTACAGTGCGATTGTAGCGCTCTCCCAACTGAGCTACAGCCCCAGACCTTTCTTCTGCGACAGTTGAAGAGTTCTCGTCTGCCGCACACACAAAGAAAAGTATAACAGAAAGGAGAGGAGAGCGTCAAATTTGGCGGGCTTTCGGGGCACTCGATTCCGGGGTGCTTGATTCCGGGAATGGACCAACGCCAGTTTGTAGCCGGAAATCGCCTGGTGCATTCCCGGAATCGGACGCCGCTATGTCTGACACTCCGGACAAAAATGGGTGCTGCGCTGGGCCAGGACGACCCGCCGGATGGGTGCGCCGCAGCGATAGCAGGACTGATCCGTGCGGCGAAAGACCTGATGCTGCTCCTGAAATACGCCCTTTGCCCCACCCGGCGGCGCATAATTTTGCAGACTGCTGCCCCGCCCTTCAATGCCCGCCTGCAACACAGCGCGTACAGCCTCGTGCAGCGCGGCCACCTCTGCCGGGGAAAGAGTCCCGCCGCGCCGGCGCGGATCGATCTTTGCCAGAAAGAGCGCTTCGTCGGCGTAAATGTTACCCACCCCGGCCAGAATCGTCTGATCCAGCAGCAGCGCTTTGATGGAGGCGCTGCGCCCGGCCAGCCGTTCGCCAAAACCGGCGGGGGTGAACCCGGCGCTCAGCGGCTCCGGCCCCAATTTGCCCAAAACCGTTGCCGGGTCCGTCACCAGCCAGACCCGGCCAAATTTGCGCGGGTCCCGGTAATGCAGCCGTTCGCCGCTCTCCAGGTCCAGGAGCAGATGGGTGTGTTTGTCTGCCTCGACTGTGGCGGGATGCACGCGTATTTCGCCCGTCATACGCAGATGGATAATCAGTGACTCGCCGCTGTCCAGCCCCAGGAGGATATACTTGCCCCGGCGGTCGAAGCTGTCGAAGCGTCGCCCCCGAATCAGTTCCAGAAAGGGGGCGCTCTCCGGCTGGGCGATGATGCGCGGCCAATGGACGTGGCCCTGCACGATCCGTTTGCCCGCCAGTTGGGGGCGCAGTTCCCGCACGTATGTTTCTACTTCGGGCAGTTCAGGCATAGGGTTTTTCTCGTAAGCAAGAATGATCAGTAGAGCGGGGTGAGATGAAGTTGACTGGGTTTACGAGATTCCGCATTCCGCACTCCCCACTCCCCATTCACAACACCGACACCGGGTCCACATCTACCCGCCAGCCAAAGGGAATATCCATCCCACGTAGAAGGCGGGCCGGGTCGGGGGCGCGCACGAGGATTTGCCAGCGGTAGTAGCTGCGGTGACGGGCAAAGAAGGCGGGGGCCGGGCCGATGATGTCGAATCCTTCGCCAGGCAGGGCCACTTCCCCGGCCCGCGCCCGCAGCGCCCCGGCCATCTCCGCGCAACGGCTCTGCACAGTCTCCAACTTCTTGTGCCAGAAGACCAGCCGAGCCAGCCGGGCCGCGGGGGGATAGCTCTGTTCCCAGCGAAAGCTCATCTCCCGCTCGTAGAAGGCGCTGTAGTCGTGTTCCGCGGCGGCCTGGACTGCGTAGTGTTCCGGCTTGTAGGCCTGGAAGATGACACGCCCGCCCCGCGCGCTGCGCCCGGCCCGGCCCGCCACCTGCGTCAACAGCTGAAAGGTGCGCTCCGGCGCGCGGAAGTCGGGCAGATAGAGTCCTACATCGGCGGAAACGACGCCCACGAAAGTGACCAGCGGCAGGTCCAGCCCTTTGGCGATCATCTGCGTGCCCACCAGAACGTCGGCTTCGTGGGCCGCGAACTGGGCCAGAATCTCTTCGTGGCTGCCTTTGCGACCAGTGGTGTCTGTGTCCCAGCGCAAAATGCGGGCCCGGGGGGAAATCTGCTGCACGGCCTCTTCGATGCGTTCTGTGCCGCTGCCAAAAAATTTGATGCGCTTGCTCTCACACTCCGGGCATATCTCCGGGATGGGGTGGCGTGCGTTGCAGTGATGGCAGATCAGAACGCTGACCCGCTCGTGATAGGTGAGGGGGATGTCGCAGCGGGGGCACTTTTCCACGTGGCCGCAGTCCCGGCAGAGGACAAATGTATTCGTCCCCCGCCGGTTCAGGTAGAGAATCGCCTGCTCCTGCGCGTCCAGAGTGGCGTGGAGTTCGCTTTGCAGGCTGCGGCTGAAGATGCTACGGTTGCCCGCGCGCAGTTCCTGGCGCATGTCCACAATTTCCACGGGGGGGAGGTCGGCGTAAACAGGCGACAGGGGACTGGGGACTGGGGAC
>JACQGT010000397.1 GCA_016199425.1 Chloroflexota bacterium | reverse complement strand
GCTTGATTTCGATACGCCTCGAAGACTCGGCTACTCAATCAGCGCTCACTGATCCGGTACGTTCCCCATCATCTCATCATCCCATTTCCCCCTTCATACTCAACCCAATCCGCCCTCGGGCCGCGTCTATTGTCAACACCCGCACCGTCACCACATCCCCCACCCGCACCACTGCGTGGGGATCGGCCACGTAGCGGTCGGCCAGGGCGGAGATGTGTACCAACCCGTCCTGCTTGACGCCGATGTCCACAAACGCGCCAAAGGCCACGACGTTGCGCACCGTCCCGGTCAGGATCATTCCTTCGCGCAGATCGTCCATCGAGAGCACATCCGCCCGCAACTGGACCGGCGGCAGATCGTCCCGGGGGTCGCGCCCCGGCTTGGCCAGCGCGTCCAGAATGTCCACCAGTGTCGGTTCGCCCACGCCTAACTGCTGGGCCAGGCGGGGCGTCTCCTGGCGCAGCTTTTCCAACGGGAGGGAGGCCAGGGAGTCGAAGGGTGCAGCCAGCCGCTCCACCACCGGGTAGCTCTCCGGGTGGATGGCTGTATTGTCCAGGGGGTTGTCGCCTTCGGGGATGCGCAGAAAGCCGGCGGCCTGCTCGTAGGCTTTGGGGCCGACGCCTTTTACCTTCAAAAGTTGCGCCCGGCTGCGGAAGGGGCCGTGTTCGTCCCGGTGGGCCACCACATTCTGCGCAGTGCGGCTGGTCAGCCCGGCCACCTGGGCCAGGAGCGCTGGCGACGCCGTGTTCACGTTTACGCCCACGCTGTTGACCACCGACTCCACCGCCCCATCCAGCGCCGCGGCCAGCTTCTTTTGGTCCACGTCGTGCTGGTAGAGACCCACGCCGATGCTCTTGGGGTCAATCTTCACCAGCTCGGCCAGGGGGTCTTGCAGACGGCGGGCGATGGAGACCGCGCCGCGCAGGGAGACGTCCAGCTCCGGGAACTCCTGGCGGGCCAGGGGCGAGGCGGAGTAGACGCTGGCCCCGGCTTCGTTCACCAACGCGTAGGCGAGTTGGGAGTTATGAGTTCTGAGTTGCGAGTTGACCAGATCGGCGACCAACTGTTCAGTTTCCCGGCTGGCGGTGCCGTTGCCGATGGCGATGGCCTGCACGCCGAAGCGTTCCACCAGCCTGGCCAGTTCACTCAGAGCTTCGGCCCGGCGGTTCTGGGGCGGGTGGGGATAGATGGCTGTCGTGTGCAGCAGCTTGCCCGTGGCGTCGCAGATCGCTACTTTGCAGCCCGTGCGGTAGGCCGGGTCGATGCCCATCACCACCCGTCCGCGCAGGGGCGGCTGCAGGAGCAGAGCGCGCAGATTCTTCTGGAATGCCCCAATCGCGTGATCGTCGGCGGCTTCGGTCAGCGCCTTGCGGCTTTCCCGTTCGATAGAGGGGGCGAGCAGGCGGGCATAGCCATCCTCCAGGGCGGCTTGCAGTTGCCCGGCAAAGGGCGAGCGGGGGTTGAGTTTCAGGTAGCGCTCGGCGTGCTGGCGGATTTCGGCTTCCGGCCCGGCCACGCCCACGCGCAGCACCTTTTCGTTCTCGCCCCGGTTCAGGGCCAGCATCTGATGGGGCTGTAAGCGGCGCACAGCCGCGGCAAAGTTGTGGTAGAGTTGGTACTTGCCCTGCTCGTCCGCGCTGCCCTCCGACCCCCCAATCCTGGAGGGAGATACGATGCGGGCGCTCACCTCCCCCTGCTGGTAGAAGCGCTCGCGGGCAAACTGGCGGATGGCGGCGCTCTCGGCCATCTGCTCGGCCACAATGTCCCGCGCCCCGGCCAGGGCTGTCTCCACATCCGGCACGTCGGCGGAGAGGAATTTTTGGGCCACGACTTCGGGCTTGCGGTCGGTGGGCTGGGCGAGGATCCATTGGGCCAGGGGTTCCAGCCCCAACTCGCGGGCCACTGTGGCCCGGGTGCGCCGTTTGGGGCGATAGGGCAGGTAGAGGTCTTCCACCGCCTGCAATGTTTCGGCGGCGGCCAGGGCGGCTTCCAGTTCCGCGCTCAGTTTGCCCTGCTCGGCGATGGAAGCCAGGACGCTCTGCTTGCGTTCGTCCAATGCGCGCAGATAGGCCAAGCGCTCGGCCACGCCGCGCAGTTGTTCCTCGTCCAGACCGCCGGTGCGTTCTTTGCGGTAACGGGCGATGAAAGGAATGGTGTTGCCCTCGTCCAGCAGTTGGATGGTCCCTTCCACCTGCCGGGGCTGGGTCTGGGTGGCGGCGGCGATGGCGCGGATGAGTTGGTCGTGGGTCATAGTGGGTTATTGGGTATTTGGGTATTGGATATTTCGGTGGTGTCGGTGGTGGGTAGTTGTCAGTGAACAGTAATCAGTGCGCAGTTCCTCACGTGCGGGTGTACGCCACGGGGAACGAAAATGACAATTCGTGAATTTCGTAATCTGTGTTCTATATTTTTGGATAGACCGGACCTACGGCAGGCGTTTGGGCTGTTGTTTGCACGCGGTACTGTGGACGTGTAGAATCTCATTATACGTCAAAGCCCAATGAATCGAGGATAGAAGCGAATGATGGGACAATCCCAGAGCGCGACCGGAATGCAGCAGTATACCTATGCCCACCCCCGCCCATCGGTGACGGTGGATGTGGTGCTCTTTACCTTCAACGACGGCGAACTGCGCACACTGCTCATCCAGCGGGGCGGGCCGCCCTACGCCGGCCAATGGGCGCTGCCCGGTGGTTTTGTGCGCATGGACGAAAGCCTGGAAGCCGCTGCCCAGCGGGAATTGCTGGAAGAGACCGGCGTGCGCGATGTCTATCTGGAGCAGCTCTACACCTTTGGCGACCCGCAACGGGACCCCCGGGGCCGGGTGATTACTGTCGTCTACTTTGCCCTGCTCAGCGCAGAGCAGGCGGCGCGCATGGCCGTGCGCGGCGGGGACGACGCCCAGGACGCCCGCTGGTGGAACGTCTACGATCTGCCCGATCTGGCCTTCGACCACCGGTCGATCCTCGACTACGCGCTGCAACGGCTGCGCTGGAAGTTGGAGTGGACCGCTCTGGGCTTTCTACTTCTCCCCAGCCAATTTACCCTCTCAGAACTGCAGTCGGTCTACGAAACTGTCCTGAAAGAAGCGCTGGACAAGCGCAACTTCCGCCGCAAAATTCTGGCCGCGGAGATTCTGGAAGAGGGCGGCGGCTACCGGGAAGGGGATCACCGTCCGGCCAAGCTCTACCACTTCACGGCCAAAGCAATCGAGTTGGAGCAGGCCCGGCGACGGTTTCCGTAATTGCAGAAGATTTAACCCTTGTTTGCCAGAATTGCCGAAACCCGCTTTTCCCTAACGTAGCGTATGCGTATAGGAAGCGTCAGGGAGATTTCCGCTCTTTTTTCCTATTGCCAATTTTTGCCGGTTGACACTCCTTTGAAGGCTGTGTACAATAGAGACACAAACGGTTTCCCCAGCCGTCTGCACGATCTAACGATCACTCCCATGAAGTCCGCTCAGCAGTACCCGACCCGTTAACAGCAGCACGGCGCGTTGGTGCTGTTGCTAAGTTATCAGCAGTATCCGTTTATCGCCCACTCTCATCAGGAGGTCCCGTATGCAGAAGCATCTTACTTTCTGGGCAGCTCTATTAATGATTGCTGCCCTCGTGTTGTCTGGGTGCGCCCCGCGCACCGGAGCCGGTTCGTCGGCCGCGATGGCGATGGACGACGAATTGGTGATTGATTTGCCTGCCATTGTGATTGATTTTGACAGCAGCGGTGGCGCATCCATCGGTGGCGTGCCCGCCTCGGAAATGGGTGCAATGGCTGGTGTCGATCTGGCTGGTCTGGGTCTGTCGCCGGATTGGGTCAGCTACTTCAGCATGACCAACATTCAGCATCTTCAAGTCAACAATTCGGCAGATGGTCTTCTGGTTTTGGTCAACGGCCAGCCTGTGCCTTCTCTGGAATGGGATGAGAACTCTTTGGTTGCCACCGCTAGTGCAGTGTCATCTTTGGGTATCGCCATCCCCGTGCTGGATAAGGTATTGCCTCTGGTCCAGCAGTTGGGCATTGGCGTAATCATGCGCTTCCCGGTCCAGGCCGGCGCCGAAGTCATCCCCTTCTCTGTGATGGGTGACGGTTCTGCCGCCGAGATGGCCCAGGCCGCCCAGGCTGAATTCCTGGCCGCTGTGGGTGCGCCCCCCAAGATCAATTTGCCGATTGTCTATCAGGCTGACGGCAGCTACTCTGTCGGTGACTTGAGCGATGCTGAGTGGACCGCCCTGACCGGCGTGCCCTGGTATGCCCTGCGCCTGGACACCAATGCGATTGCCAGCCTGACCGCTTCTGGCAT
>JACQGT010000428.1 GCA_016199425.1 Chloroflexota bacterium | reverse complement strand
TTGAGCAGACTGCTCTTGCCCACGTTGGGTCGCCCAATAATCGCAATGCCAATGCTCTCGTCTTCCTCGTCGTCGTTCGCACCCATCTCCGGAAAGAGTGCGACCAGCATATCCAACAGATCGCCCACACCGATGCCGTGATAGGCGCTGATGGGAACCGGCTCGCCAATGCCCAACGCCCAAAACTCGGACGCGTTCAACTGGCGTTCCTGGCTCTCGGCTTTGTTGACGGCTACTACAAGGGGTTTTGTCGTCTGACGCAGAAAGACAGCCAACTCTTCGTCCGCCGCGGTCAAGCCGTCTTTGCCGTCCACCACAAAGACGATGACATCGGCTTCATCGATGGCAAGCTGGGCCTGGTTTTGGATTTCGGTGACAAAGCGGGCCGAATCCTCGGCCAGCACAGGTGCGTCGGGGCGGTTGGCCCGGAACTCGGCTGTGGACTGGGCTTCCAGCCCACCCGTGTCGATGACGACAAAATCCCGTCCGTTCCAATCGGATTCGCCGTAAAGTCGGTCGCGGGTAGTGCCCGGCAGGTCCTCTACAATGGCGGTGCGCGCGCCAACCAGCCGGTTAAAGAGCGTCGATTTGCCCACATTGGGCCGGCCAACCAGTGCGATAACAGGTCTACGTTTTTTCATCAGAAGCGGTCCATTAAGTTCCAGGAACTGGACCGCGGCGGTCAGCAGTTCATCAGCAGATTGCCGCCCCTCGTCACAGGGCCGCAAAAAAGTAATCTTACTACAAGAAGGCCCAGGAACGAAGAGGAGATCTGCCCGATTTGTTCAGTTCGACTTTGCTCAGTTCGACGGGGTAGGTGTGGGGGGGCCAGCCTCGTCCGCAGGAGCGGGTGTTGGCGTTTCCGGCGTGGCCTCCACCGTCGGCACCAGTGACTCGATCACCACTTCGACCGCCTGGGGAATCACATTCTCCACCACTATCCCCTCCGGCGTAAAGACATTGGGCAAAACTACATGGCTGCCCGGCACCAGCCCGGTCAGGTCCAGCGTCACCCGCACATCAGAGGGACCGAGGGCATCCAATCTGGGCAATGCGCCGCTGACAAGGATATCGACCCGGGAGAGGGAGACGGTGGCGGTGAGAAGCTCGCTCAGACCGATCACGACCGGGCGACGGCTGACGGTTGCGCTGCTCTCGATGGGTGAAATGCCCACTGTCACAAGGACACTGGCTTCCTCCAGCAGCAAAACATTGTCCGGCAGATTGAGAGGCAGTCGCTCGCGCACATCGCTGGTGGCCCCTTCGATGGAAAGGGGATCGGTCTCCACATAGCCCGGCACGTTGCGCAGGGCATCGGCGCTGCCCAGCAGAATGACAGTCGCCGGTTCGGGTTTGACGCTGGTGATGCGGTAGCTGGGCGCGGGCTGGCCCTCTACCTGGACAAGTACGGCCACCTCTTTGCGGCCCGGTCGTTGGACCACCGGCACGACAATACGGGCTGTGTCCGGTTCGATGTGTACCCGGTCCACGGGCTGATTCTGGCCGTCTCGCGCCACCAGGGATTGGCTGCGCTCGACTTGGGTTTTGGTGCCCAATAGACGGACCTCCGCATGGGCGGCCTGCACCTGATTGACTTGGGTCTCTGGTCCGGAGATTTCCACTCTTTCCGGCTCTGTGATAGGCGTCTGCCAGTCGTAGCCAAAGGCTGCTGTGTCGACAATATCCAGCTGAATCGGCACGGTTTTGGTAATGACCTTCTCGATCTGCACCCGTAGCTGGCGGGGCTGTTGCCCCAGAATCTCCACGTCCGGGTTTACTCCTGTGACTGCTACCGTTACATCGTGGCTGCCTGGCTGGAAAGGAGTCAGATCGATGACGGCGATAAAGTCGTTGGCAGTCAGGCTCTCCCACGTGCGCCGGGGCGCGCGCAGGTTAAGGGTTACGGTGCGCTGGGTCAGGTCCTGCAGGGTCTGCAATTCGGGATTCAGCCCGCGCACGTCAATCGGAATCGGCGTGCTGAAATCACCCCGTACCGAAGGATTTTCCTGATCGACCGCAAAGATCCAGACGATCAGCGCCAGCGCCACCGACATGAGCAGGGTGACGAGAGTCTCTGAGACATTGAAACGATTGGCAAGACGATTATTCCGCATGGGGGACGTTTTCCACCGCATCGACGGCGGGCTGGTTGCGAGGATCGAAGAAATCAGTCAGGATACGCCGTAGCCGGTTGTCATCCAACCGGCGCACAATCCGCCCGTTGCGGGCTACGGAGATAGCCCCCGTCTCTTCGGAGACGACAATCGACAGCGCGTCCGACTGTTCGGTGATACCGATAGCAGCCCGGTGACGGGTTCCCAATTGCGAGTCCAGCGTATCCCGGGATGTGAGGGGCAAGACACAGCCGGCGGCCGCGATGCGGCTGTCGCGCAGGATCACAGCGCCATCGTGCAAGGCCGTGTTGGGGAAAAAGATTGTCAGCAGCAATTCCACCGTCACTTCGCTGTCAATCGAGACGCCCCGGTCGATGTATTCTCCCAGGCCGGTTGCCCCTTCCAGAACGATCAGCGCGCCATGCCGGCTGTCGGAGAGTTGGGTGCAGGCACGCACAATGGCACTGATCATCTCCTGGGTCATCGTACTATCGACTTTGCGGTTGAGAAAGGGCATCCCCCGCCCTACCCGTTCCAGGGCGCGGCGCAATTCCGGCTGAAAGATGACCGGAATGGCAACGAGGATGGCGGTTGAACTGCTCCTGAGAAGCCAACTGAAGGCTGTCAGATCAAAAGTGCGGGTGATAACAACAATGACCAGGCCAATAACCAGCAGACCGCGCAGCAACTGCACCGCCTGGGTTCCGCGAAAGAGGCGCAAAAGGAGGAAGAAGAATAGAGTAACCAGACTGACATCCAGCAGATTTTGCCAGTCGGTCAAGCGGCTAAGGATCGAAAGATAATCTGACATAGACTTCCATTGTCCAACAGGCCCGGCATAAGGGTGTACTTCAAGTTGGGGGCGAAAGCTGCTGATTCCGGGAATCGACCACACGATCTCTGGCCTTGCAAACTGGCGCTGGTCGATTCCCGGAATCGTGTGCCCCGAAACTGAAGTACACCCCGGCATAACTGCTCGCCAACCAAGAGCGGACGCAGATTAAAAAGATAGAAACAAAGAACAGCGCTGATCAATTCAAATCAGGAAAATCTGCGTCCCTCCTATCCTGGCTGTACACCTACAATCTGGCTACTCCAGTGGGACGCCACCCAGCAGATGGGCCAGGATCGCCTTTTGCGCGTGCAGGCGGTTGTGGGCCTGGGGAAAGAGCAGGCTGGCCGGGCCGTCGGCCACTGCGTCCGTAATCTCTTCGCCCCGATGGGCGGGCAGGCAATGCATGACCAGCGCCTGGGCGTTGCCTGTGCGCTTTACCAGCGCTTCGTTGATCTGATAGGGTGGGAAGACGGCCAGCCGCTCCTCCCGTTCGGCCTCCTGGCCCATACTCGTCCACACATCCGTATAGAGAAGATCGGCCCCCTGCACACCGTCCAGGTCATCGGTGACGCTGACTTCGGCCCCGCTGCTCTCCACCACTGCCGGGTCGGGCATATAGCCCAGGGGGGAGACGATGCACACATTCATGCCCACTTTGCCCGCGGCCATCATCAGGCTGGTCGCCACATTGTTGGCGCCGTCGCCCACATAGGCGATGGTGCGCTCTTCCAGATCGCCCAGGACTTCCCAGGCGGTGAAGATGTCGGTGAGCGCCTGGCAGGGGTGGCTGAAATCGCTCAGGCCGTTGATGACGGGTACACTGCCCCACTGCGCCAGGTCCACCACATCCTGATGGCCGAAGACGCGAGCCATAATCCCGTCTACATAGCCGCTGAGAACCCGGGCCACATCCGCCGCGCTCTCACGGGTGCCCAGGCCCACCTCGGCGGGGCTGAGGTAGAAGGCGTAGCCACCCAGATGTTGCATACCCATTTCAAAGCTGACCCGGGTGCGCAGGGAGGGTTTCTGAAAAAGTAGGGCCAGGGATTTGCCCGCCAGAATCGGATGATTGGCGCCCCGCTCTGCGCGTTCGTCCTTCAGCCGCTTGGCCAGATGCAGCAGCCCCCAGAATTGTGCGTTGGAAAGATCGGCCAGATCGAGAAAGTGATTCAGCGCTGGTATTGCCACAGGAAAAATCTCCCGGAATCGTCGATGGAAGGAAATCAACCAATGAACCAACGATGCGAAGCGAACAGGTTGATTGTTTGATTGGTTTTATACGCCTGCAATGACCGGGTTGCTCAAAACACCAAGCCCTTCGATCTCCACTGTCATCACATCCCCAGGCTGCACGGCGCTGACACCAGAGGGCGTACCGGTGAGGACCAGATCGCCCGGCTCCAGCGTCATAAAGTTGGAAACGTAAGCCAGGATGGCACCGACGGTGTGGATCATCAACTCTGTATTGCTCTCCTGCTTCACATCGCCGTTGACCAGACAGCGGACCGCCTTGTTCGTGGGATCGTAGGCTGTGTCCAGCCAGGGACCAACCGGGCAGAAGGTGTCAAAATTCTTGCCCCGGGTCCACTGCACATCTTTGCGCTGCAAATCCCTGGCCGTCACGTCGTTGGCGCAGGTGTAGCCGAGGATGATATTGTGGGCATCCTGTGCGTGGAGAAAGCGACAACGCTTCCCGATCACCAGAGCCAACTCTCCTTCGTGGTCCACCCGCTCGCTGACCGACGGGCGAATCACGGGTTCGTCCGGACCGACAAGGGTAGTGGGCGATTTCAGAAAGATGGCCGGTTCTTCCGGCACTTCGTTGCCAAACTCGGCCGCGTGTTCCGCGTAGTTGCGCCCCACGCAGATGATCTTGCGGGGTTCGCAAGGGGCCAGCAATTTTACTTTGTCCAATAAAAAGGGCGTCCCGGCGATTTCAGACGCAAAATCCCTGTCCAGGCGCGGGCTGTCATAGGGTGCCCGGGCCAGGGGATAGACAAATCGTTCGAGAAGCAGTCCCCAGATTGGCTCGCCGTTTCGCCCATTTTCTTCTGCTGTGAAACGCACCAGTCGCATGAGTCGTTCCGTTTCTCCGGTGTGGGGTGGCTATTAAGCCCAAGAAGGGAGGGACGCAGATTAATCTGATTTACACGCAGATCAGCGCAGATCAATTCAGATCATGAAAATCTGCGTCCGCTTTCTGCTTCCGGCTTAGTAGTTACGATGTGGATTCATTATGAAAAATAGGTCTGGTTGATCATCAGGCGAAACTCGCAGCCGAGAAAATTGACAGCCTGACGGACCATTGTCATCCGGCTCAGGAAAATCTCAAAGTATTCGATGACCTGGGCGAATTGGGTGTCGATCTCCAGTTCCAGGGCAATGACCCGTTGCGCGCCGTCCACCCGGACGAAGCTGCGCGTGGCAGCGTAATTCACCCGGTCGTGGATATCGAAGGTAGCCCGATCCGGGTTCTGCACTCGGCTGCGATGCACATCGGCTTTGTCGGCAATGATGACAGCCGCGGCCACGGGATTGGTTGCCGTGCCCCGCTCCTCTTCGTGATTGCCGATGGCGTTCATCACCAGCGCAATCTCGTGGGTGGGCATGCCCAGCCGTTTCAAGATCGGCCAGGCCATCAAGGCGCTGCTCTGCGCGTGGTGCTCCCGATGCAGCAGATTGCCGATGTCGTGCAGATAGCCGGCCACCTGGGCCAATTGCCCTTGCCTCTCGTCATAGTCAAGACGCGCCAGCACATTCCCGGCAATGTGGGCGACCAGCCCGGCATGGCGTTGTCCGTGTTCCGTGTAGCCCAGCCCGCGCAGTGCTTCGTTGGCCTGCTGCACAAAAACAATCACTTCGGGATCAGCCCGCACCTGCTCAAGGGTGACAAGTGCCGTTTCGTACCCATTTTCTGACTGCATTTCTGTCGCTTTCATTTTCTACACAAGACTCCCCAAAGCCAGCCCGCTGGTCAGCATAGCCGCCATCCACCAAAAACGCACCCGTTCGAGGGATTGTCCCTGGTAGACCGCCAGCCAGGTGGGCAGGGACAAGATAGCGACAAAGACAAGCCAGAGAGGTAACTGGGCCAGAATCAGCAGCACCCCCATACCGACGTGGGTGGCGGCGATGGCCGCCAAGCCAAGCACTTTTTGCTCTTTGCTCTGATGGGTCTGCGCTCCCCAAACGTGTAGACTCCACAGCCCAGCCAGCAGTAACTGGGATGTCTGATTTGTCCCATCATCCAACACCAGCACGACCAGAAGCCAGGGCAGAAAGACTGTCACAAGCACATACAGAGCCTGGACGGGAACCGACTCGACCTGTCGATGCAGCCATCCGGCTGTGCTGATAACAATCACGGCTGCTGTCAGCCAGAGAGCCGCCGGATGCAGGATGAACGAGACGGCCAAAGCCAGGAAGATGGCAGGCAGTGCCACCCGGTAGATGATAGCCAGAATACTCGGTCCATCCATCCCGAAGAGACGGGCGGCGGGGGATCCAGAGCGCAGATAGGGCAGCCAGACACGTCTGCGCGCCAGTGACCGTTGCAGCGAGGGCAAGCTCTCCGGATTGGACATCAACCCCCAAATGCTGCCCCAGAGCGGGTCTGCCAACAAAAAGATCAGCAAAAGCGTCGGCGCATGGGCCAGCGCATAGTCTATGGATGTACCGGAAGCCAGCAGCGCGGCCAGTACAGTCCAGCCCGCGGCAATGCGCCAGGGCGACTCATCGAACCACATGCGCACATCGATAAGCGAACTGCCGGCTATCGTTGCGGCTGATCCGTCATCGGTTTTGCTCATCAAACGGTTGATCCCTCTGGCGTAGCATCATAGCCACAAGCCAAGCTGATAGACGATTCCGGGAATCGGTCAGGTGTGTGCCGGATGTGGGCAACTGCCTGGTCGATTCCCGGAATAGAAGCCGTCAGCCTGTTGTCAATCGAGTCAAACG
>JACQGT010000427.1 GCA_016199425.1 Chloroflexota bacterium | reverse complement strand
CTGCTGGCTCCGCTCAACTGGCTTCAATACGAACGCCAGCGGCGCACGGGTATGCGCGAGTTGGAGATTCTGGCCGCGGCCACGGGCGCAATTGCAGCGACGAGCCTGGAACACGCGATGCTCACGAAAAACCGAGCATCCATCCAGGCTATCATAGACAGCGTGGGGCAGGCGGTGGGGACACCGACCATCTATCTCATCAACCCGGAAGCAGAGGTAGCGGCGTCACCGGGCGGTCTGCACAACGGCCAGCAACTGGACAGAAACGACGCCGACTGTCAAGTCTGCCATCGCCTCCCGGCTGCCGAACGACCCGGGGGCGTTGTGGTTGTGGACGAGGCGGGACAGGCCGTGTTTCGCACAATGACCCCCATTCCCAATCGGCCTGCCTGCTACCGCTGCCATGCAGCCGAGGAGCGGTTGAATGGAGTCTTTTATATGGATTTCTCTATGTCCGGTCTCAACAGCCGCCTGGCCCAAAACCTGCGCCAGGCCTTTCTGCTCTCTGTGCTGATTATCGCTATTTGTGCAATCGGTCTGTACGTTTTGTTGAGTTGGCTCTTTATTACGCCGATGGAGCGCATCGCGGATGGGATGCGCCGCTTCAGCAGCGGCGAACGGGGTGCGCGTCTGACAGTGGGGGCGCGGGATGAGGTTGGGCTGTTGGCGGATGTCTACAACAAAATGGCGGACACGATTCAGACCCAAGAGGCCGAGGCCCAGCAACTCTATTCCGAGCTGGCGGCGGGGGACGCGGTGCGCCGCCAGTTGACCGGAAAACTGATCTCAGCGCGGGAGGAAGAGAGCCGGCGGCTGGCACGGCGCATTCACGACGTTCTGGGGCAACTGCTCACCGGGCTGAGCATCTATCTCAGACTCGCAGAGGATTCTGTGCCGCCAGAATTGACGACGGCGCAGGAGCATCTGGCCAAAGCCAACGCTCTTGTGCGCGAGACCATCGACCAGGGCCACGCGCTGATCACCCAACTGCGCCCGACGGTGCTGGACGATTACGGGCTAGTTTCTGCGCTGCAGGAAGAGGTAAAACGGCAGCTGCACCCGCTGGGCCTGGTCACAGAACTGAGCGCAGATCCGGGCCTGGAGGAGTTGCCGCCCGGGGTGACCACTGCCGCCTATCGGATTGTCCAGGAGGCGCTGAGTAATGTGATCCGCCATGCCCACGCCCAGAAGGTCTGGATTCGGCTGGAACGGCAGGGAGACGATCTGCTGGCCATTGTCGAAGACGATGGGGTGGGCATTCCAGCGGAGGAAGGGCCGGCAACACCCCTGAAAGGGATGGGGATTTTGGGGATGCAGGAACGGGCAGCGGTTCTCGACGGAGAAGTGCAGGTGACGGCGCGGGTTGTCGGCGGCGTGCGTGTGACCGCGCGGCTGCCGCTGGATGGGAGCGCATGATGAAGCGAATCCGGGTGCTATTGGCGGAAGATCACAACGTCGTACGCGAGGGATTGCGTCTCCTTTTGGGCGCACAGCCGGATATCGAAGTCGTCGGCGAGGCAACGACCGGCCGGGAGGCAGTAGCTGTCGCACGCAACACCTCCCCGGATGTGGCTGTGCTGGATATTTCGATGCCCGAACTGGACGGGCTACAGGCCGCCGTGCAAATCCGCAGGGAGTGTCCCGACACCCGAATCCTGATTCTTTCGATGCACGAAAGCGACACCTACTTTTTTCGTGCGTTGGAGGCTGGCGCGGCTGGCTATGTGCTGAAGAAAGCCGCCAGCGACGATCTGATCAGTGCCCTGCGCGCCGTGAATCGGGGCGAAGCCTTCTTCTATCCTTCGTTGGCCCGCAAATTGCTGGACACATATCTCTCCCAATCTGCTCCGGATATCCACACCGGTCCTCCTGGCTATCAGGAACTGTCCGAACGGGAGCGGGAGATTATGCACCTGATCGTCAGCGGACTGAGCAATCAGGAGATTGCCGAACGGCTGATCATCAGTGCAAGCACCGTCCAGACCCACCGTACCAACATTCTCCACAAACTTGACATCAAAACCACGATTGATCTGGTGCGCTACGCCATCCGGCATGGCATCATCGAAGCCTGACCCTCATCGAACCACAAAGACACCAAGACACGAAGAAGGCAAGAGAGACTCCACTTCTTTCTTAGTGACGTGCGGCTGTCTGTGATCGTGCAAAGTGCTAGGAGAATGGCACTTTGCACGGCTGCGAATCATTCCCCACGCGATATACTTCTCATTCCCCTTCCTCTACACTGATACCCAGTAGTCACCAGTCCAAAGTCCTGAGTCAGGCTTGGCAGCATTGCGGTCTACTGATACCAGCTACATCTTTTCTCCGTTTGTTTCGGCTTTGGCCGCCCTCTACGGCGTTAGTGATGGATTCCGAGGTCGCCAGCCATGTCAAAAGTCTATCTAATTTTTCGCACACAGATGTTTCAGGAAGCGGTCAGCGCAATCCTCAAGACCCATCCAGCCATCAAACTGGTGGGCGCGGCCGAAGAGATCGCCCTGGCGATGGAAGAGATCATTGCCCAGAAGCCGGACGTGATTTTTTTGGAGCAGGCCCACAACGGGGCTGCGAACCGCGATTTGACCGCACTGTTGAACAGCCCGACTCCACCGCGATTGGTTCTGCTGCGTTTGGATGCAGATGGGATGCGCATCTGGTCCCCGACCTGGCATCAATCTGTCCACGCCCAGGATTTGGTGGACGCGGTCCTGGCTGGGGGAGAGCGGATCGCGCCGGATGAGTCAACACCCACATAACTGAAGTGAGAGTCTCATGCGCAAACAGTTGGGTTCTGCATTTTGGATCGCCATAGGCGTCGTGTTGGGAGCCGTTCTTTTTGTTGCCTGGAAACCTGTTCACGCCTATCCGGAGTACACGGATCGCACGGGCCAGCAGTGTACGGCCTGTCACATCAACCCGGCTGGCGGCGGCCCGCGCACCCTACGCGGTCTGCTCTGGATTGCGAAGGGTCGACCGGATGAGGTGCCGCCCCTGCCCGGCAGCGAGAAGGCGACAGGCGCGGATGAGCTGGACGGGAGTGTTCTCTACACGCAGTTCGAGTGTTCCCGCTGCCACGGCGTTGTCGGCGAAGGCGACGTGGGAGCTGCCCTGGTCGATACAGAGTGGCCCACCGAAAAGCTCACCGACGTCATCCGTAACGGCTTCGAGTCGATGAAGGGCTACAGTCCGGCGGTGATGTCCGACGAGGAGATGGAGGCGCTGATCCCTTACATCCAGGCCATTGGCCGGGGCGAAGTGAAATCGTCAATCGTCCTACAAAAACGACTGCTGCCTCCTGCTCGCTTCCCCTGTGCTGCGGCGGGAGAGACACGAGCGGCTCGAACCGACTGTGGCGGCAACTGAGGAGGCTGGTCTATGCCATCGATCACACGACGCAACTTCCTGAAAGCCACTGGCGGTCTGACTGTCACCGCGGCCCTGAGCGCTGCCTATGCACGAAAACCGGCCGGCATTGACCTTTTGCACGCTCAGGTTCCCGGCTATGCGGCGATGGGAGAGAGCGCCTCTCTCCTTGTCGAGCGGATCGTGCCGTCGGTCTGCCTGCTCTGTCCCAGCGGCTGCGGCCTGTGGGGACGGGTGGTGGACGGGCGGCTGGTCAAGCTGGAAGGCAGCCCCCTGCATCCGATCAACCAGGGTACCCTCTGCCCCAAAGGACAGGCCGCACCCGAACTGCTCTACAATCCCGACCGCATCCGCTCGCCCCTGCGCCGGGTGGGAGAGCGGGGCGCAGGCCAGTGGGAAGCGATCCCCTGGGAAACGGCGCTGTCGCTGGTAGCCGATCGCCTCTCTACCCTGCGCCAGAACGAGCATCCCGAGCGGCTGGCCTTTCTCTACGGCGAGGCTCGAGGCCAGATGCGAGACCTCATCACCCGCTTTGCCCACACCATCGGCTCGCCCAACGCCATCTCCCACGACAGCCTGAACATCGAAGCCGCCAAACTCGGCCATCTGCTCACCCAGGGCATCTACGACCTGATGGCCTACGATCTGGAAAGCACCAACTACCTCCTCTCTTTCGGCTCCAGCTTCCTCGAAGCTGGCCGGTCTGCCCAGCGCTTTATTGCGGGCTACGCTTACATACGCCGGGGCCGCCCCCAACGGGCCAAAATTGTAGTCATCGATCCCCGCCAGGGCATCACCGGGGCCAAAGCCGACGAGTGGATACCCATCCGCCCCGGCACGGACGCGGCCCTGGCCCTGGGCATGGCGAATGTGATTATCTCGGCCAATCTGGTGGACCGGGATTTTCTGGCCAGCTATTCCTTCGGCTACGACGACTGGGAGGATGAAAACGGCGTAACCCACCGGGGCTTCAAATCTCTGGTGTTGGACGAATATGACCCGAAACGCGTCGCTGAAATCACCGGCGTGTCGGCCAGCGTCATCGCCCGGCTGGCCGGCGAATTCGCCACTAATCGACCCTCTGTGGCGCTGGTCCCGGCAAAGGGCGGACTGCTCAACGGCAGCGTCAACGGACTCTACACGGCAATGGCGATCCACGCGCTCAACGCCCTGGTAGGCAGCATTGAAGCGCCGGGCGGCGTGCTGGTGCAGCGCTATCCCACTTGCGCCGGCTGGCCCGCCCTGCCGCCAGACCCGGTTGCGGAAGCGGGCCGCAGGGCCGAACGGGTGGACGGCGCGGGCAGCGTCTTTCCTCTGGCCCGCCACGCCTACCAGGCCGTGGCCGACCGCATTGTGGAGGGTCAGCCGGTGGAGATGCTGATGCTCTACGACGCCAACCCGCTCTTCGAATGTCCCAACGGTCCGAACCGCTGGATCGATGCCCTGGCCCAGGTGGACACAAT
>JACQGT010000404.1 GCA_016199425.1 Chloroflexota bacterium | reverse complement strand
CCAATACCCAATACCCAATATCCAATATCCAATATCCAATATCTTACCATCCCAGAATCCTTCCCTATGCCTCCCCTTCCCATTCTCATCGACTGCGACACCGGCGTTGACGACGCCCTGGCCCTGCTTCTGGCCGCGCGTTCCCCCGCGCTGAAAATCCTCGGCGTCACCTGCGTGGCCGGCAATGTGTCGCTGGACGCGGTTGTGCCCAATACGCTGACTGTGCTGGACGCGGCCCAGCGCCCGGAAATTCCCGTGGCTGCGGGCTACGCCAGCCCGCTGGTGCATCCATTGACCGACGCCAGCCACGTCCACGGCAACGACGGTCTTGGCCTGCCGGACTGGCCCCGCTCCACCCGTCAGCCGAACGCCCGCCACGCCGTCGATCTGATGGCTGAGATTCTGACTGCCGCAAGCGAACCGGTGACAATCATCGCATTGGCCCCATTGACGAATCTGGCCGGTTTTGTCCAGCGCTATCCCGAGCTGCTGCCCCGCATTGCACGGATCATTTCAATGGGCGGCTCGGCCTTCAGCGGCGGCAATATGACCGCGGCTGCCGAGTTCAACATCGGCTGCGACCCGGAAGCCGCCGCAGTGGTCTACAACAGCGGCGTACCCATCACCCTCTACGGGCTGGATGTCTTCCGTCAGGTGACGCTGACCGCAGCGGAGGTGGCGGCGCTGGAAGCCGCGGGGAAGCCCTGGTCGCCCCTGCTGGGCGGGCTGCTGCGCTACGTCCAGCGCCGTTTCCACCAGACCGAACCGGGCCTGGGTGATGGCGGCACAGTGACCGCCGCAATTCTGCCCGACACCCTCACCACCCGCGCCCACCGGGTACACATCGAACTCAGCGGAACCCACACGCGAGGGATGACCGTTGTGGATCGCCGGGTTGCCAGCCAAGACGCCCGCCACGCCGCGCCGCCCAACGCGGACGTGGCCTACGCCATCGACGCCCGCCGTTGCGCGCAATTGTTTGTCGAAACACTTAGATGAAACTGGCGATTGGCGATTGGGCGTCCCATCTCCAATCTCATACCTGACTCCACTGCAAAAAGGGGAATTTCACAGCGGAGACGCGGAGAAAACCTCCGCGTGCCTCCGCGGTGCGCTCTCTGGCTTTTTGCAGTAGAGTCTTCTATTGATCCGGAGAAGGCACTTTCCATCATTCACAATATCCACACGCGGAGACAGTTTCACGTATAAAACACACAATTTCCATGTGTAAAATTGATAGTTGTGTGCTATACTGAGGATGATCCACAGCCGTTGGAGTTGGGCAGAGCGGGAGATTCCAGTTATCCACAATTGTTCCACGAAAGATGGTGAAGATGCACAGCTTGCCCATCTTTGCGCGCCCTGCGCTGCAACGTATTGTCCGCCATCTCTGCGCGGAGCAACCGGTCAGCCTTGTGCTGGTGGGCGGGCCGTTGATGGGTAAGAGCGCGCTGCTGGATTATTTGGCGGGAGAATTGCCCGCGGCTGCCGGTAGCGATCTCCTGGTTGTCCAGATCAACTGCACTCAGCTATCCCCTGGCGAGCGCCCACCTCTTACGCCCGCAGACGGTCAGCGCCAGATTGTGCTGTTGGACAATTTCCACGGGATCGCCCAGTGGAGCGCCGATGATAGGCGGGTCTGGATTGAATGGCTTGCATCCCCCCAGCCAGGACGAGGGCTGCTGCTGGCAAGCCGTCGTCCACTGTATGAGATCGGCGCGGAGGGCGCTTTGGGTTCGGCGTTGCCCTATTTCCAGCAAAGTTTTCTGGGGCTGATCGACGGCGAGGAGGCAAGCCGGGTTGTCTCCTCCTCTCTGAGCCTACACCCGGAGAGTGAGCCGTTGCTCCCTGCTCTGCTGGAATGGTGTGGCGGCCATCCCTTTTTGTTGGACCGGGTGGCCGAACTGCTGCTGGATGTGGCGGGGATGTTGCCTGGGGGACAAGCGATTGGCCTGGCCCATCTGCCTTTGCTGCGTCTGCGTCTGGCTGCGGCCTATGGGCGGCTGCTCTTCGATAGCCAATGGCGGGTGGTCGAAGGCAACGACGACCCGGCAGACAGACCCATTGCCGGCTTACTGCGCCAGTTGTTGCGCCGCGGCCTGCGCTTTGACGAGTTGTCCCCGGCCCAGAGCGGGCCGATGAATTGGCTGCTGGTGCAAGGATTGATGGGGATCGACGGTCACAATTACAGACTCTTTTCGCCCCTGTTGGCGGACTATCTGGCTCTGAAGCTCCCACAGGACCCGGCGGCTGCGCCTGTCGTCGAACCGGGCCGGGGCGCGGTCCACGCGTTGGTGGAACGGGAGAGCCACCGCTTTACACCCCAGGAGAAATCCCTGTTGCTCTACTTTTTGGATCGGCCTGGTGTCATCGTTTCGGTGGAAGAGTTGCTGGCGAAAGTCTGGCAGCGGCCCGACGGCTCTGCCCGCCGGGTGCAGGAGGGGATTCGCCGTCTGCGCCACCGGCTGGTCGAGTTCAACGGGGCGGTCGGGACGATTGACAACGAATGGGGTCAGGGGTATCGCTACGTGCCTCTCAGCTAGAAAGTCACTCTATGCAAATGCCTGAAGTTGCCCTGGAGTCCACAGTCATCTCCCACGGCCTGCCCTATCCCCGCAACCTCCAGTTGGCCCAGGCGATGGAAGCCATCATCCACAGCCAGGGAGCCACACCCCGCACTGTTGGCGTCATTGCCGGTGAATTCATCGCCGGTCTAAACCCAGCCCAAATCGAACATCTGGCGACCGCGCCCAATGTGCGCAAAGTGAGCCGCAGGGACCTGCCGATTGTGGCTGCGCGCAAGGAAGACGGAGCGACGACTGTTGCCGCTACAATGTGGATTGCCCAGCGGGTCGGGATCGAAGTCTTTGCCACCGGCGGCATCGGCGGCATCCACCGGCAGACGAGCGCGGGGACGAGCAGCGACGTAAGCGCGGACTTACAGGAGCTGGCGCAGACAGCGGTGATCGTCGTCTGTGCGGGGGCCAAAGCCATTCTGGACCTGCCCGCCACTCTGGAATATCTGGAAACCCACGGCGTGACAGTCATCGGCTATGGCACCGACGACTTCCCCGCCTTCTACAGCCGGAGCAGCGGCCTGCTGGTGGATGTACGCTGCGACTCCCCAGCGGAAGTGGCGGCCATCTGGCGGGCCAAGCGGGCGTTGGGTCTGCCCGGCGGGCTGCTGGTGACAGTGCCCGTGCCGCTCGACGACGAAATTCCAGCCAACGACATCGAACCTGCCATCGAGCAGGCGGTGGCCGAGGCTGCCGCACGCGGGCTGCGTTCGGCAGAGGTGACGCCCTTCCTTCTCACCCGCATCGCCGAATTGACCGGCGAGCGCAGTCTGCGCGCCAATCTGGCGTTGCTAAAGAACAATGCCCGGGTGGCGGCGGAGATTGCGCTGGAGTTGGGAGTTTTGAGTTAGGGTGCTCTCCTCTTTGCTGCCTGTTCTAAAAATAAGGACACGGATGCCACGGATGGGACGGATTCACACGGATAAAATCTGCGCAAATCTGCCGGGTGCCCCTGGGCGCTGCGTCCTATCTCCCCCATCAATGGACAAAAGAAACCGTTCAACGGTACAATAGACAAAATGGCCTGTGCAGGCACAGACGTTCAGTAATCAGTGAACAGTAAACAGTTATCAGTCGGCGTCTCGACGCATCCACTGCCCTGAAAAATAAGGACACGGATTTACACTGATTGTCAGGATTTGCAGGGATAAAATCTGCGTAATCTGCGTCCTGCTTTTCATTCCCTGTGGCGCACGACAGCGCATGAGGAACTGATTACTGATAACTGCTCACTGATTACGATTCACTTCCAACAGATCGGTGCGCTGGACGCGTGACGTCGCCCGGCGTTTTTATAGCGATAGATTCTTGATTCAAGAAGGAGCAACTGAATGAACAATGCAACAGCGCTGGCCGCCGACGGTCAGCCCACGAATGACGCGCAGACAGCGGACGTCCCCGCCGACCTGCGTATGATCCCCCTGGGCGGTTTGGGGGAGATCGGCAAGAATATGATGGTGATAGAATCCGGTGAGAATATTGTCATCGTTGACGCCGGATTGATGTTCCCCGACAGCGATATGCACGGGGTGGATGTGGTGATCCCGGATATCGAATATCTGCTGGAACGTAAGGCGTGGATTCGGGGCATTATCCTGACCCACGGCCACGAGGACCACATCGGCGCGCTGCCCTATCTGGTCGAAGAGGGCATCGATGCGCCCATCTATGCCACGGCGCTGACGCGCGGTTTGCTGGAAGGCAAGCTGAGCGAGCAGGGCATGCTGGGTCAGGTCCGCTTGAACACCGTCACCGAAGACGACGTCATCGATCTGGCTCCCTTCACCATCGAATTTTTCCACACCTGCCACAGCTTCCCCGACAGCGTAGGCGTCTCTCTGATGACCCCAGCCGGTCGCGCCATTATGACCAGCGACTACAAATTCGACCCCACACCCGTGGACGGCAAACCGACCGAGACCGACAAACTCAAGCGCTGGGGTGACGAGGGCGTACTGCTGCTATTGGCCGACAGCACAAATGTGGAGAGCCTGGGCACCACACCCAGCGAACGTACAGTGGAGGCCGGGCTGGATGAGGTCTTTGCCAAGGCACCCGGCCGGGTGATTCTGGCGACCTTTGCCAGCAACATCAGCCGGGTGCAGCAGATCATCAACGTTTCCCGTCACCACCAGCGCCAGGTAGGCACGGTGGGCCGCTCGATGATCAACAATGTGAAAATCGCCATGAAACTGGGCTATCTGGACGTTACCCCGGAGGAACTGCTTTCGCCGCGGGAGATGGAAGAATTGCCCGCCAGCCACGTGACGATTGTCGCCACGGGCAGCCAGGGCGAACCGACCAGCGCGATGGTGCGTATGAGTATGGGGGATCACCGCCAGTTGACCCTGCGCAAGGGCGATACAGTTGTGCTGAGCGCCGTGCCCATCCCCGGCAATGAGGAACTCTTCAACCGCACGGTGGACAACCTCTACCGCCAGGGCGCAAAGGTGGTCTATCACGAACTGGCCGATTCGGTCCACGTCAGCGGCCACGGCGGCCGGGCCGACTACCAGCATATGCTGGAACTGGTGCGCCCCCGCTACTTCGTGCCGGTCCACGGCGAATACCGCCATCTGGTGCTGCACGGCGAACTGGCCGAGCAGGCTGGCGTGCCCACGGAAAATGTCTTTGTGATCGAAGACGGCCAGGTACTGGAATTTGGCCGTTTTGCCGGTGAGGACAACGAAGTGCAAGGGCGCATGGGCGAGCACGTCAACGCGGCCCACGTCTTTGTAGACGGTCTGGGCGTGGGGGACATTGGCACGGTCGTTCTGCGCGACCGGGGCCATCTGGGCAGCGACGGTTTTATGGTTTGCATCGTCGCATTGGATGAGTTTGACGGCTCGGTTCTCTATGGACCGGAGATCATCACCCGGGGTTTTGTCTACGTGCGTGACAACGAGGGGCTACTCAAACGGGCCAGCGATACGGTGCGCAACGAAATCAAACCCAACACACCTGCTTCGGTATTGTCGCGCAAGATTCGCAACGAACTGTCGGCCTTCTGCCACCGGGAGATGGGCCGCCGTCCGATGATTCTGCCGGTGGTGATTGAGGTGTAGTTGTGTAGCCAGAAGAACAGGACGCAGATTTTCATGATCGGAATTGATCTGCGCTGATTGCCACATCTGACAGGTGCGCAGGCGGCGATCAATTGCACTACAGGTCTGCTTACTGGCTTTGAACACAACCAAAAGAGAAGGAAAAGTGTACAATGCCCATCCGTTATGACAAACCAACCGACACCCTCACCGTCGTCCTGGGGCACGCCCGGGGTGAAATCGCTGAGTTCGAGACGGGCGACTACTCCGCACGCGTCGATGAGAACGACGATCTGGTCGAAATTCAGATCAGCAATGCAAGCCGTTTTCTGCGCCAGGCGTTGGCCGCAGGCGTGGAAGTCCCCGGCGCGCCCGCAGTGGAAGCGCCGGCCAAGACCTGGCATGCGGTCGATTCCAGTATGATCAGCGGCTTCGGCTACGACGAGACCGAAGGCGTGTTGGAAGTCGCCTTTCATCGCACGGGCACCTACCGCTACTTCGACGTGCCCTATCACATCTACGAAGGGCTGCTCAAAGCCGAGTCCAAGGGCAGCTACATGCGCGATTCCATCATTGACAATTACGCCTACGACAAAGGCCGCCGGCGCTGAGGCAACCGGAAGCCGTCAATCGGGCTGGCGGCGTGGCACAAAGTCGTCTATACTGACAACAGGTTGAATTCCCGTTGAACCACAATGACAAACTAGCCAGCAGGAAAATGCATCCCACAAAAGGAAGAGGCAATGGACGCACGCGAGCGAGTTTCCCTGGTGTTGGCCGGTGAAATGCCGGATCGCATCCCCTTGGACGACACCTATTGGACCAGCACAGAGGAGCGCTGGCGGCAGGAGGGGTTGCCGGCCGGCGTTTCTCCCCGAGACTATTTTGGAACGAATGAGATTATCCGCATCAGCGGCAACTACACCCTGCAATTTCCCGAGCGGCTGATCCGGGAGGAACCGACTCTGCGGGAATACTGGGACGCGGATGGAGCCTTGCGCAGGGATCTGCACGTGGAAGACGGCTGGACCTCCCAATGGTTGGACTTTACGATCAAGAGTCTGGAGGATTGGCAGAAACACCGCCATCACATGGCCTTCCATCCGTCTCGGATTTCAGCCAATGCCCTGCAAAGCTATCGCAAAGCCCGGTCGGAGGGAAAGTTCGTCTGTTATATGGGCCACGCCTGCTTCCACCCCACCTGGATGCGTATCGGCATGGAAAATATGCTCATGGCAATGTTGGACGACCCAGCCCTGATCCGGGAGCTTTTCGCCGACCACGCCCAATTGATTATGGATATTTTTGATGGGATGTTGGCGATGGGGCTGGAATTCGACGGCGCGCTTCTGGCCGATGACCTGGGCTACAACGCTGGCCCGCTCATCTCGCCCAAACTCTACCGGGAGCTGGTCTATCCCTACCACAAACGCCTGTGCGATCACTTTGCCGAGCGCGGGCTAAAGACTATCCTGCACTCGGACGGGGACATTTCATCCTTGATTCCCCATTTTATCGATGCCGGCTTTGTGGCCCTCAACCCCCTGGAGGTAAAAGTGGGATTGGACTTGCGTGATCTGTACGCACAATACGGGGATCGGCTGGTCTTCTATGGCAATATAGACGTGCGGGCTTTGTCCGGCAGTCGGGAGGAGATCGAAGCGGAAATTGTGCCCAAGATCACCTTTGCCCGGGAACACGGCCGTTACATTTACTATTCCGACCACTCCGTACCCCACTCAGTATCGTTTGAGAACTACGCTTTCGCCATCGACCTGATCAAGCAGTTGATCGTCCCTGCGTAGAGGTATCCGCCATGCGCGTCATCGGTCTGATGAGTGGAACGTCGGCGGACGGCATCGACGCAGTGTTGGCGGAAATCGAAGAAATCGATGACCGTCTGCATCTGCGCCAGATTGCCGCCGTCACCCTTGCCTGGCCGCCGGAGGAGCGGGCGGAAATCTTCCGTCTCTTTGCCCAGCAGATCGACTCCCGTTCTCTCTGCCGAGCGAATTTTCAGGTGGGACGGCGCTTTGCCCAGGCCACGTTGGCAGTGATCGACGCGGCTGGGCTGACGCCCGCGGATGTGGCGCTGATCGGCTGCCACGGCCAGACGATCTGGCATGAAGTTGTGGATGGACAGGTCCACTCCACCCTGCAAATCGGTGACGCAGCCGTCATCGCCGAGGAGACGGGCCTCACAACCGTTGCCGATTTCCGGGTGGCGGATGTGGCCGCCGGCGGTCAGGGAGCGCCCCTCGTACCCATCTTCGACTGGCTGCTTATGCGCCCGTCGTCTGCTCTGGGCGGCTGGCGCGCTCTGCAAAACATCGGCGGCATCGGCAACGTCACCTTCCTACCCCCGCTGGACCCAGCCGCCGATTCTCCATCCCCGCTGGCTTTCGACACTGGGCCTGGCAACGCGCTCATCGATTGGGCCGCGGTGCAGATGACCGGCGGCGCGCAAACCTACGATCAGGACGGCAGACTGGCGCGCCAGGGCAGTCCGTCCATTGAACTGATCACGCGCTGGCTCAATCACCCCTACTTCCAACGCAAACCGCCCAAGACGACCGGGCGGGAACTTTTCAGCGCTGCTTTGGCCCGGCAATGGCAAGAGGAAGCGCACAGCGCCGGTCTTTCTGCCGTGGATTTCATCGCCACCCTTACCGACCTGACCGCGGCGTCTATTGCGGATGCCTACGTCCGCTTTGCGCCTGCGCCGGTGGCCCAGGTGGTGGTGGCCGGGGGCGGCGCACGCAATCCTGTGCTGATGAAGCGGCTGGTCTACCATCTGTGTCAGCGTTTTGGGTGGGACGTGCCTGTGCTATCCCACGCCGAGTTGCCCGACGCGCCCGGCGACGGTGACAGCAAAGAGGCGCTGACCTTCGCTCTGCTGGCCTGGCTCACCATCCACGGGCGGCCTGGCAATGCGCCTGCTTGCACGGGGGCGTCGGGCGAGCGGCTTCTGGGCAAAATTGCGCCGGGACGAAATTTTGCGGACGTGTTGGCTCGACTGCAAAAAGCCAAAGAGCACACAACGGAGACGCGGAGCGCGCGGAGGCACGCGGAGGTTTTCTCCTGAATTTCTCCGCGCTTCCTCCGCGCTCCCCGCGTCTCCGCGGTATAGTCTTGTTTTTTGCCGTAAAATCATACAAGCGTTTTCAGCCGCAATTCCAACTCTTCCAGCCCGGTATCCGCCTCCCGGTAAGCCAGCCCCAGCCGCTGCGCAGCCACGCGCGCCCGCTGAGATTCGTCCTGATCGGGCAATTGGCGCAGATAGAGAAGTTCCTTATAGTTGCCGAAGTAGGCATCCCGCAGTTGGGGGAAACGGTCCAACCCCAGCCCTTCGATGACCAATCCGGCGAAGTGGCGGGCCAGGAAGTCGGTCAGATAGAAAGTGCCGGGCTGGGCCTCGGATTGCTGGCGAAAGGCTTCGCCCCCGTAGAAGTCGTAGCAGTGGGGGCCGGGGATGCGCAGGGCGTGGGGATAGCGTTCCAGCAGGGCATCCAGCGCGCCGCCGCTGCCACATTCCCCGTAGCCAATGAGGATGCGGTCAAAACGGCCCGCCCACTCGTCCAGCCGTTTCTCCACTGCGGGCGCAATGCGTTCGGGCCGGTTGTGCAGTTGCGCGGGCACGGCGGTCAACTCGTAGTCCCAGCCCAGGCGCTCGGCCACGGCCACCAGTTCCCGCACGATCGCGCCACAGGCGATGATGCCGATTTTCATAGGAAAGTGAAACTTTCAGTGTATACGGGCGCACTCTCGCCCTCAGAAACGTGAAACGTGAGATCGTCGTCTGCTTTCACGTCTCACGTTTCTCTGCATTGTCCCGTCATCGCCACTGCCTACGGAATACGCAATAGATTTTACGCTGTCACCTTTTGCCGCCGCGCGGTGCGCCGTTCATCGCGCCGGGCCGCGCGCGACTCGTCGGTCTCGATCTCTTTGCTGTCCCCGCTGCTCGCAGGACCGGTCACAGGCTGATCCGCCACCGCGTCCAACGCCTGGCGCATGGCGCGCAGATGGGCCGGTGTGGTCCCGCAACAGCCGCCGATGACATTGACACCCAGATTGCGCATCTTCGTGGCATAGGCCGCCATCACCTCCGGCGTACCGTCGTAGTGGATGTGGCCGGCGTTGTATTGGGGCATGCCCGCGTTGCTCTGGGCCATCAAAAAGACCCCCGCCGGGCGGTGCTGGGCCATCTCCGTCATCACCGCTTCGATCTCGCCCGGCCCATTGCCACAGTTGGCCCCGATCAGAAAGACGCCCCACTGGCTCAGCGTCTCCACCGCCTGTTTGGGGCTGACACCCATCATCGTATGAAAGTTGGTGTCGAAGGTGAGGGTGACGACGACGGGCAAATCCGTGGCCTGCTGGCTGCCTTTGACCGCCGCCTCCACCTCGCGCAGATCGCTCATCGTTTCAATGAGGATAAAGTCCGCGCCGCCGGCGGCCAGGGCCGCAGCCTGCTCGGCAAAGATGGCGGTGGCTTCCTCAATCGTCAGGCTGCCCAGGGGTTCGATCAGTTCGCCCGAAGGGCCAATGCTGGCAGCCACTAGTGCGCCCACGGGGTGAGCCACCTCCACGGCCAGACGCACACCCGCTTGGTTGAGTTCGGCGACCCGGTCCTGCAAATTGTGCAGCTTTAACCGGGCGGAGGTGCCGCCAAAAGTGTTGGTGGAAATAATATTCGATCCCGCATCCACATAGCCCTGATAGATGGCGCGCACGACCTCCGGCTTCTTCACATTCCAGAGTTCGGGTGCGCCGCCGTCGGTCAGCCCGGCTTCCTGGAGCATTGTACCCATCGCGCCGTCACTCATCAGCAGGCGGCCTTCTTGCAGCCAGGTGAGTAGGGTGTTGGGAGTGGTCATTGGGTGTTCCTCGCTAAATTTGTAGGCCAGTTATCAGTGAGCAGTAACCAGTGAACAGTCGAGTACCCACTGCCCTGAAAAAAGGACACGGATTTACACGGATTGTCAGGATTTGCACGGATTCAATCTGCGAAAATCTGTCGGGTGCCCTCTGGGCGCTGCGTCCTGCTTTTCATTCTTTGTGGCGCACGACGGTGCATGAAGAACTGATTACTGATAACTGCTCACTGACTTCACTGGACGCCGCGCAATATCTTCGCCAATCGTTCTGGCGTATATTCTGCTTCCAACTCGGCAGCCACGGCCGCGGCCACGTCGTTAGGGCTGCCTTCCCGCTCCTGCCAGTCGCCCCGCCGCCACTGCTCCAGATAGGCGTCGGTGCCGATCAGCCCGGCGCGCATGGCTGCTTCGTCGATGGCAAACTGGAAACGCTCGCCCAACTCGGCTTTGGCCCGCTCCCGCCTGCCCTCCCGCGCCGATACCATCGACGGGATATTCTTCCAATAGGT
>JACQGT010000403.1 GCA_016199425.1 Chloroflexota bacterium | reverse complement strand
GCTCAACCAACTCCGGCTGCCAGACCCAGCGCATCGCCAACGCCAGCTCCCTGCTCAAAGACCCGCGCATCCTCATACACGACGACGCCACCGCCAGCGTGGACACGGAGACCGAGCGGCTGATCCAAAAGGCGCTGGCCCGGCTGATGGAAGGGCGCACGTCAATCATCATCGCCCAACGCCTCAGCACTGTGCGCCTGGCCGATCTGATTCTGATTCTGGAAAAAGGGCGGGTGACAGCCGCGGGCAGCCACGAAGAGTTGCTGGCAACGTCGCGGCTCTACCAGCGCATTTACGCCGGTCAGTTGGAACGAGCGTAAGTCAGTAAGCAGTGATCAGTACGTCGAGCGGAATCACACTGCTTACTGATCACTGCTTACTGATCACGACGCGACACTTCACAATTCTCCATTCACTATTCACCATTCACACTTATTATGAGCTTCTCAATCGGATCGGTCGGACGAAGTGGAGGGCCAGGCAACGCCTTGCGCAGCCTGGCCAATGAAAAAGAGGGGCGGGCATTCGACCCGCACGTGACCCGGCGTCTGCTGGCCTTCCTGCGCCCGCACGCGACAAAAATGGTGTTGGCCTTTGTGCTGATGCTCGTCGCCACGGCGCTGACCCTGGCCGTGCCCTACCTGATGAAAGTAGCCATCGACGGCGCGATTGTGGCGAAGGACGCGGCGGGGCTGCGCCGGATTTCCCTGCTGATGGCGGCTGCCTTTGTGGGGTTATACATCAGCACGGCAGGCCAGCGCTATCTGCTCTCCTGGGTGGGGCAGCGGGTGCTGGCAACTCTGCGCTCTCGGCTGGTCGAGCATCTACAGCGCCTCTCTCTGGGCTACCACGACAAACACATCATCGGCGTCACCATTTCGCGGGTCATCAGCGACGTGGCGGTGATCAACGAACTGCTCTCCCAGGGGCTGATCACACTGGTGGGGGATGTGCTGGTGCTGGTGGGCACAGTCGCTGTGATGCTCGCAATGAGTCCCCGGCTGGCGCTGATTACCTTCAGCGTCATTCCGCTGATGCTGATTGCGACCAAACTTTTTTCCAGCCGGGCCAAGAGTGCCTTCCGCGAGACCCGGCGCAGTGTGGCCGCGATTGTGGGTGCGCTGGCCGAAGACCTGACCGGTATGCGGGTGATCCAGGCCTTTGCCCAGGAAGACGAAACCCAACGCCGCTTTGCCAAAGTGAACGGGGCCAACCGGGAAGCCCACGTGGGCGCGATGAGCCTCTCCTTCGTCTTTCTGCCCACGATGGATTTTTTGGGCATTCTCTCCACAGGCGTTGTCCTCTGGTTTGGCGGGCGGGCGGTGGCTGCGGATGAGCTATCCCTGGGCATCGTCGTGGCTTTTCTGGCCTACGTCAGCCGTTTCTTCCAGCCTGTACAGGAGCTAAGCCAGCTTTACACAACGATGCAACAGGCCATGGCCGGCGGCGAACGGGTGTTGGAACTGCTGGACACCGTGCCCGAAGTGCCCGAACCGGAGACGCCGGTGGAGATGCCGCCCATCCGCGGGCGCATCGAACTGGATCAGGTAGATTTCGCCTACAACCCCGAAACTGAAGTGCTGCACGACGTTTCGCTGGTGATTGAGGCGGGGCAGATGGTGGCGCTGGTGGGGCCGACGGGCGCGGGCAAATCGTCCATCGCCAATCTGGTGGGGCGCTACTACGACGTGACCAGCGGCGCGGTCTGCATCGACGGCATCGACATACGTACAGTCACCCAACAGTCGTTGCGGCGGCAGATGGGGCTGGTCTCTCAGGAACCTTTCCTCTTCCCCGGCACAGTGGCCGACAACATCCGCTTTGGCCGTCCCGACGCGGACCAGAAGGATGTGGAAGCCGCGGCCCGCATGTCCAACGCCCACGACTTTATTGTGGACCTGCCCAAAGGCTACGCCACGGAAATCGTCGAGGGCGGCGTCAACCTCTCCGTGGGACAGCGCCAACTGATCTGCATTGCTCGCGCAGTCCTGGCCGATCCCCGCATTCTGGTGATGGACGAAGCCACCGCCAGCGTGGATACTGTGACCGAAGCGCTGATCCAGGAGGCGCTGGACCGGCTGCTCTCCAGGCGCACGTCGGTGGTCATCGCCCACCGGCTGAGTACCATCCGCAACGCCGACGTCATCTGTGCGATCCAGGATGGCAAAATCGTGGAAAAGGGGAGGCACAGCGAACTGCTGGCGCTGGACGGCGTTTACAAAAACCTCTACGAACGGCAGTTCATCAACGCGACCGACTATTCCTAATCCTCATCATCTCATCATCTCATCATTCCCTCTCCAATGGTATACTGGTGAAAAATCCCGTGCCTTCATCCTGACCCAAAGGAGCGACGCCGATGTCCTTCTCACCCACCGAACTCCCTCCTGCGGAACTCGCCCACGAAGCCGTTGCCCTGGCCGAAAAGCTGCTCATCCGCGCCAGGGCCGAACAGACCGGCGCCGAAAAAGAGCAATCCGAACGGCTGGCCCGGCTGATGAACGATCCCCTGGGCAAAGAGTTGACAATCGCGATGGTGGATCAGGCCTTTCGCAGCCACCAGCCCGCGCGCATCGCCGACCAGATTTCCCACCTCCTCGACGAGTACGGCACGCCCCAGTATATGGACTGGTGGGAGCGCACCGCGCTCACCGTCGGCGGGGTGATGGGTCACTATCTGCCCGCGGTGGTGGTGCCGCCGATTATCGCCCGGCTGCGCCAGGAGACCCGCACGGTCATTCTCCCCGGCGAGGAAGGTGATCTGCGCCGCTATCTGCAAAAACGGCGGGAAGGGGGCGTGCGTCTCAATCTCAACCAACTGGGCGAGGCCATTCTGGGCGAGGAGGAGGCGGCCCGGCGTATGTCCGCCTATCTGGAGCTGCTGGCCCGCCCGGACGTGGAGTACATCTCCGTCAAAGTCTCGTCGGTCTTCAGCCAGATCAATCTGGTGGCCTATCGCCACACCGTCGAACTGGTGAAGGAGCGGCTGCGCACCCTCTACCGCCAGGCCCTGGCCCACAGCTACACCCACCCGGACGGCAGGCAAAGCCCTAAATTCGTCAATCTGGATATGGAGGAATACCGGGACCTGCACCTGACCCTGGACGCCTTCAAAGAAGTGCTGGACGAAGCTGAATTTCTCCCCCTCTCCGCCGGGATTGTCCTGCAAGCCTACATCCCAGACAGCTTTCACGAGCAGCAGCGGTTGACTGCCTGGGCGCTGGAGCGGGTGGGTCGGGGCGGCGCGCCTATCAAAATGCGCATTGTCAAAGGGGCCAATCTGGCTATGGAACGGGTGGAAGCCAGTCTCCACGACTGGCCCCGGGCCCCCTACACAAACAAACCGGAGGTGGACGCCAACTTCAAACGGATGGTGGCCTACGGCTGTCACCCGCAACGGGCGCAGGCTGTGCGCCTGGGCATTGCCAGCCACAATCTCTTCGACGTGGCTTACGGCCTGCTCCTGCGCCAGCGGGCCGGGGTGGAAGAGTTTGTCGATTTTGAGATGCTGGAAGGGATGGCAAACCACCAGGCCCGGTCGGTCCAGAGCGAAGCTGGCGGGCTGCTGCTCTACGCGCCGGTGGTCAAAACCGAAGATTTCCACAGCGCCATCGCCTATCTGGTGCGCCGGCTGGACGAGAACACCGCGCCAGAAAACTTTCTTCACGACCTCTTCGGAATGGCGCCGAGTAGCCCGGAGTGGGAGAAGCAGCGGGATCAGTTTTTGCACGCCTGCTCGCTGATGGAGACGGCCCGGTCTACGCCCAACCGCACCCAAGACCGACGCAACGAGCAGCCCCAGCCTCGCCGCGGCTTCCACAACGAGCCGGACACCGACTGGTCGCTGCCGGCCAACCAGCGCTGGATTGCCGAAGTTGCCGCGGAATGGCAGGCCAAAGAAATTGAGCCGATCCCCGTGCAGGTGGCGGACGAGTTTGTCCACACGGAAGAAATGGGCGAAGGCATCGATCCCTCCCGGCCCGGCGCGGTCTCCTTCCGCTATAACCTGGCCACGCCGGAACTGGTGGACTGGGCATTGGCGACAGCGGCGAAAGCGCAGAAAGACTGGGGTAGCCGTCCTGTGGCCGAGCGCAAAGCCATCCTTCTGGCTGTGGCCGACGAATTTGCCCGGCGGCGGGGCGATCTGATCGGCGCGATGATGCGGGAGGCGGCCAAGACCCCCAGCGAAGGCGACCCGGAGGTCTCGGAGGCTATCGACTTCGCCCGCTACTACGCGGCCAGCCTGGATCTGCTGGCCGAGCAGCCGGATGTGGCCTTTGCCCCGTTGGGTGTGGTGGTAGTCACGCCCCCCTGGAACTTCCCCTTTGCCATCCCCGCGGGGGGCGTGCTGGCTGGCTTGATGGCGGGCAACGCAGTGGTTTTCAAGCCCGCAACCGAGGCTGTGCTGGTTGGTTGGCAGTTAGCCCAGGCGTTGTGGGCCGCGGGCGTGCCCAAAGATGTGCTACAATTTGTCCCCGCGCCGGACAACGAAGTGGGGCGGCAATTGATTGTGGACGAGCGCACCGCCGCGGTGATTCTCACCGGCAGCATTGAGACGGCCCGGCTCTTCCAGGGCTGGCGGCCCCATCTGCGTCTCTATGCAGAGACCAGCGGCAAAAATAGTCTGATCATCACCGCGCTGGCGGACAAAGACCAGGCCATCAAAGATTTGGTGCGCTCGGCCTTTGGCCACAACGGCCAGAAATGTTCGGCGGCCAGTCTGGCGATTCTGGAGGCGGAGGTCTACGACGATCCCGACTTTCGCCGCCAACTGCGCGACGCCGCGGCCAGCCGGGGGCTCGGTTCGGCCTGGGAGCTTTCGGTTTTGCAAACGCCCCTGACCCAGCCCCCCAGTCCCAAACTGCATCGGGCGCTGACGACGCTGGACCCCGGCGAGGAGTGGCTGCTGCAGCCGCGATTGGTGGGGGGAGATGTGGATCACGAAGAGCACGAAGATCGCGAAGGGCACGAAGGACACAGGCTCTGGTCGCCGGGGATCAAATTGGGCGTGCAGCCGGGTTCGTTCTTTCACAAAACCGAATGCTTCGGCCCGGTGTTGGGGCTGATGCGGGCGCGGGATTTGAACGAGGCCATCGAGCTTGCCAACGGCGTGGACTTCGGGTTGACCGGCGGCATCCACAGCCTGGACGTTCGCGAGGTAGAGCAGTGGCTGGCCCGGGTGGAGGTGGGCAACGCTTACGTGAACCGGCACATCACCGGCGCGATTGTGCGGCGACAGCCCTTCGGCGGCTGGAAGGCGTCGGTTGTGGGGCCGGGGGCCAAAGCGGGTGGGCCGAATTACGTGCTGCAATTCGGCCAGATGCGCCAGACGGGGCTGCCCAAGAAGTTGGCCCGGCCCGCGCCCGGGGTGGCGAGTCTGCTGCAACGGTTGGAGCGGCTGGTGGAGCCGGGCCAGGTGGAGACGTTGCGGGCGGCGGCGGGTTCCTACGCCTGGGCCTGGGCCGAACATTTCAGCCAGGAACACGACCCCAGCCAGATTCTGGGCGAGCGCAACCTCTTCCGCTACCGGCCCCTGCGCGGGCTGCTTCTCCGGGCGGACAAACAGATATCCCCCTCCGCGCTGGCCCAGGCCCTGCTGGCCACGGCCACTGTACGCGCCGCGGTCCACCTGAGCATCGGCCCCGGCATGGAGGAGTGGCATTGGCTGGAGCGGGTGGAGGGAATTGCGCTGGTAGAGGAGGGGGAGAGCAATCTGGTCTCGCTGCTGCAGGTGACGTCCCCACCGGTGGACCGGTTGCGGGCGCTGGCCCCGCTAGAAACGGAGCTGCGCCGGGCGCTCAACCACGCGGGGATCAGTGTGGTGGAGGGGCCGGTGCTGGCCAATGGCCGCCTGGAACTGGTCCACTACCTGCGCGAGCAGGCGGTCAGCCAGACGGTGCATCGGTATGGAAATGTGCTGGCGAAGTATCGGTAGGTGAAGCTCCGGGATGACGGGCCAGGAAACCACCCCGTCGAAAGATGTGTCTTCCCGGCTGTAGCACTTCATCTTCTTCCAGCCCGAGCGCCAACTCCGCCTGGTATTCTTCTTCGGTTTCAACTACAACGATTTCTTGGGGATCGATTTTGGGTGTCATGGCTGCATTGTAGTGAGTTTGTAGGCAGATGTCAACGTCTTTGCAAATGAGCCTTTGTGTCTTTAATCTCTCTTTCCCCTTGACATCGCCTTTATTCTTATTTACAATTGTTCCCAAAATGGAATCAGCGATATTCAACTGGGGCGGAATGTATCCATGCGCGTTTTCAGCAAAAAGATGCTTCGCGAATTTTGGGAGAGTCATGCTGACGCAAAAGCGGGATTACAGGGATGGTACGAAGAAGCGCTGCGTGTCGAGTGGCAAACCCCATCCGACATCAAACGCACGCATGCCAATGCCAGTATCATCGGCGACAATCGAGTTGTATTCAACATCCACGGCAATGCCTATCGTCTCGTTGTGAAAATTCACTACGATCGCGGGTTTGTCTACATCCGCTTTGTCGGCGCGCACGCCGAGTACGATAAAATAGACGCAGAGAAAGTGTAGGGGGAAGATATGCAGATCAAACCAATCCACAACGATGAAGAGTATGAAGCGGCCTTGCAAGAGATTGACCGATTGTGGGATGCAGCAAATGGGACGCCGGAAGGCGATACATTGGAAATTCTAGTTACGCTGGTCGAAGCGTATGAAAAGGGGCGCTATGAACTGCCGCCGCCTGACCCTATCCAGGCTATCGAGTACTTTATGGAAAGTCGCGGCTGGACGCGGAAAGAGTTAGAGCCTTCGATTGGCAACCGCGGGCGCGTCTCCGAAGTTCTGAATCGGAAACGCCCCTTGACGATTGCTATGATTCGGAAGTTAGAACAGACAACAGGCATTCCTGCCTCGATTCTGATTCAGCCCTATGCAACCGAACAGGAGCAAATTGACAGTGAGTTTGTCGTTGCGTCAGCCGGAGAGTCAAGGATGAGAAATCCGGTCGCTGCCGATTGACGTTAAATTGGGTAAATTGGGTCACTATCTACACGAGCAGGCGGTCAGCCAGACGGTACACGCTACGGGAATGTGCTGGCGAGGTATCGGGGGTAGGGAGAGGCGATTCCGAGAATGGGCCAGTACCATTCCGTAGGCACAAAATCACCTGGCCCATTCCTGGAATCGGGCGCGCCGAGATTGAGATATCCCTGTCGCTTTACTTTGACACGTGTATTGGAGAAAAGTACAATTGGGTCAAGCGCACAGGAAAGCGGCAACGAAATCCAGATGAGTGGATTGAACTCAAGGAAAGGAAATCAAAAGATGACGAAGAAGAAATGGAATGAACCACTGATTGAGACAACAGTCACTTTTACTTTGCTGAAAGATGGCAAGTTTTACATCATCGAAAACGTTCCCGCACGGGTTAATCAGGACACGGGCGAAGAACTGTTTTCGATCAAAACAGTAGAGCGTCTTCAACAAATGATTTGGGATCAAACAAAACCACTCAAAGTCTTAGAAACGCCCGTTTACGCATTTGCTTAATCTCATCAATATGAAAATCACCGACCTCCAAACCTTCGTTGTTGCCAACCCGCCGCCCCACTTCGGCGGGTTGTATTTTATCTTCGTCAAACTGATCACCGACGGCGGCATTTTAGCTCCTTGACAAAATCGCTGTCCGTAATTACAATGTGTCCACAATGATCTGAATTACAGTCACCGATGGAGATTCCGCCATGCCCACAATCGTCAAGACCCGCATCGTCAAAATCGGCAACTCCCAGGGAGTCCGCATTCCGAAGATTTTTCTGGAACAGAGCGCTCTCGGCGAGGAGGTCGAGTTGGCACTGGAGGCGGAGCAGATTGTCATTCGTTCCGCCCACAGCGTGCGCCAGGGCTGGGAGGCAGCCTTCCAAGCCATGAACGAACAGGGGGACGATGGCTTGCTGGATGGCGATTCTCTGCTGCCCACCGCCTGGGATGAGGAGGAATGGGAGTAGTAGTCAAACGGTTTGACGTTTATCTGGTCAATCTGGACCCCACAATTGGCAGCGAAATCCAAAAGACGCGCCCGTGTCTGGTTGTTTCGCCCGATGAGATGAACCGCTGGATCAAAACCGTCATCGTAGCGCCGATGACTACCGGTGGGCAGTCCTATCCGACGCGGGTGGCCTGTACGTTTGAAGGCAAAGAAGGCCAGATCGTTCTGGATCAGATGCGGACGGTTGACAAGAGCCGGCTGGTACGGAATCTCGGACGGATAGGTGCGAAAACGCAAGAAGATGTGCTTGCGACCCTGGCCGAAATGTTTGCGAAATAGTGAGACCCCTCCCCAATGAAAATCACCGACCTCCAAACTTTCGTCGTCGCCAACCCGCCGCCCCATTTCGGCGGGTTGTATTTTATCTTCGTCAAGCTGACCACCGACGGCGGGTGATCGGCTCCGCTGTGGTCCACTCGCGGCCCTTTCATCGCATAATCCCAGACCCGTGCGCGTGTGGAGACCTGTTTCTATTGAGGAAGACTATCTATGCCAACTTCGCCTGATGAATGGTGGCGACGAATTTTGACCGGCGACAAACCGGAGTTGCCCCTGCGTCAATTTCGCACTCTGTGGCGGATGCTGCCCGACGGCCCCCGCTGCAAATTTTGCAACGCGCCCTATCACGGCGTGGGCGCGCCCCTCATGCGCGCATTGGGCAAAGGACCATCCCGCCTGACGCCCCAGCTATGCCGCCAGTGTTTGGACTACGCCAGCCGTTATCTGGGCGGCGCGGAGATCGAACTCTCGATGCTCTTTGCCGATGTGCGCGGATCGACCACTCTGGCCGAGTCAATGAGTCCCACCGCTTTCGGCCAGTTGATCAGCCGCTTCTTTGCCGCGGCCAGCGATGTGTTGATTCGCTCCGACGCGCTGGTGGATCGGCTGGTGGGCGATCAGGTGATTGGACTCTTTGTGCCGGGCTTTGCCGGGGCCGACCACCGGGGGCAGGCCATCCGCGCCGCGCGGGCGATGCTGCGGGCCACAGGACAAGGCACGCTAGACGGGGCGTGGATTCCCGTGGGGATCGGCGTGCATACAGGCGTGGCCTTTGTCGGCGCGGTGGGGTTGGACGGGCAAGCCACGGATATTACTGTGCTGGGCGACCCGCCCAACGTGGCCGCCCGGCTCGCCTCGGCAGCCGCATCCGGGGAGATTCTGGTCAGCCAGACCGCCTTTGCGCCGGGGCTGGGGCTGGAAGGTGCGCCCACGCGCACGCTGGCTCTCAAAGGCAAGAGGGAAGAAGTGATCGTTTCTGTGTTGCATATTAGCGACGGGCAGCCGTAGAAATCGAAAGGATCGAATCGTGAAAGGATTGCGGACAATTGTCATCGCCTTTCTGGTGATAGCGCTCCAACTGATTGCTGGGCAGATTCTGGGCTTTGGCGTGGCAATGGCGACGGGCGTGGGCAATGGCTGGGAGCTGCTCGTCTTTGCCCTGGGCGATACCCTGGGGGTGTGGGCAGTCGGCGCGCTGGCCGCGCAGATGCAGGGCACATTCAGCGCCCGTGCCTATCAAATGCGTCTGCTGGGAACGGTCATTGGCAGCGCGCTCGGTGTGGCGCTGATTTTGCTCACACCGGCCACGGGCTTTGGGCAGATTCTCTATCCGCTGCTGGGCGCGCTGATCGGCTACTACGCGCCCGCCTTTTTGACGAGGAATGGCGAGCAGTGACCCCAGCCAGCAGAATTCGACCGGTGCAGCCCGACGACGCGGCCGAGTGGCTGCGGATGCGCTTGGCCCTGTGGCCCGAATCACCGGAGAAAGAGGCTGGCGAGATCGCTGACTTTTTCGCGGGGAAGCCCCTGCCCTTTCTGGAAGCGGCCTTCGTCTGCCCCCGGCCCGGCGGCGGATTGTGCGGGCTGGCGGAGGTCTCCATTCACACAGAAGCACCCGGCTGCATGACGGATCGCATCGGCTATATGGCGGCCTGGTACGTGGACCCGGACGCGCGGGGGCAGGGGATTGGCCAGGCTTTAGCCGAGGCAGCGGAGAGGTGGGCCCGGGAGCGGGGCTGTCGCGAGATGGCGTCGGACACGACGCCCGATTACCCGCTGAGTCCTGCCGCCCACGCCGGGTTGGGCTATGCGGAGGTGGAACGTCACTTTCGCAAGGAATTGGGGTAGAGCACATAGAAATGTTAACCGTCACCGACCCTTCATTGCAACAGACGCTTGCCGCGCATCAGGCCGAGCGGGACGGCTGGTTGGCCGCAACCCGCGCCCAGTTGGAGAACGACGAACGGGTGGACGCGGCCTGGCTCTTCGGTTCGCTGGGCCGGGACGACGGGGACGAACTGAGCGACACCGACCTTTTTGTCATCGTCAACGACGCAGAGTTCGACGAGTTGATTGCCCACCGCTACGACTTTCTGGCACAGGTGGCGCAGCCGCTGCTCATCCTGGAAGCGCCGCAGAATTGGCCGCCGGGCGGCGTCTACAATATGGCCCTATATCCCGGCGCGTCCGGTCCCCACCAGGTGGACTGGTATTGGGTACGCCGCTGCGCGGCCCGGCTGCCTATGGAAACCCGGTTGCTCTTTGACCGCATCGGCCTGGCCCAGCAGGAAAGCCCCACCCACTTCGACTACGCACCTGTGCCGGAGCGGACGCCGGAGGAGGTCGCAACCCAGAATGTCAACTCCTTTTGGGTGATGTGGCTGATTGCCTGCAAATACATCGCCCGCTATCCCTGGAAGGCAAATCTGGGCGTGATGCGCTTGGTTCCCAATCACTTGCGCCAGATCGCCGCTTTTGTGGGCGTGGCCGTGGATCTTCCGGAAACCGAGCCGCCCCACCCGTCTCCCGCCGAGAAGATCGCCCGTCTGCGGGAACTGGAGCGGCTGGTCGAGCCGCTGCTGCCCCAGGCGGCAGCGAAGGGTGCTTCCATTCCGGAGCAGATTGTGCCCTATGCCCACCGCTACCTGGCGCTGGTCGAGGCCATCGCCCACGATGCTGGCCGACCAACAACTTAATCTCCCGCAGAGGCGCGGAGACGCAGAGAGATTAGCAATGAAAATAGGAACGCAGATTACGCAGATTCAATCCGTGCGAATCCTGACAATCCGTGTGAATCCGTGTCCTTATTTTCATGTTAATCTTTTCTTCTCTGCGTCTTTGCGCCTCTGCGGGAGAATTTTCTGTAACCGGAGTAAAAGCCGCATCTGAGGATGCTCTCTCCTCATTTTCGATAACATTCGTGACCTCCGGAGTCGGGTCAATGGCTGAATCCAAGCGAACACCAATTCTCTTTTTGATGGTCGGGCTGCCAGGCGCGGGCAAGACGACGCTGGCCAAGAAGTTGGAAGCCGAGCGGCCCGCGCTGCGTCTGACGCCGGACGAG
>JACQGT010000396.1 GCA_016199425.1 Chloroflexota bacterium | reverse complement strand
GTCTTTCGCATCACCGCGGAGTTGCAGGCCCGCCGCCGTCTGGGGCTGACTGCCACTCTTGTGCGGGAGGATGGCGCGGAGAAGGATGTCTTCTCCCTCATCGGCCCCAAAAAGTACGACGTGCCCTGGAAGGATTTAGAGCGCCAGGGCTGGATTGCCCAGGCCGATGTGGTGGAGGTACGGGTGCCCCTGCTTGACGCGACGCGCATGGACTATGCCCTGGCCGAACACCGGGAAAAGCAGCGCATCGCGGCCGAGAATCCCCGCAAACTGGAGATGGTGGACGCCCTGTTGGACAAGCACACAGGCGAGCAGACTCTCATCATCGGGATGTATCTGGAGCAGTTGGAGCGGGTGCAGCGGCGCTACGGCTATCCGCTGATCACCGGCAAGACCAGCAACTCTGATCGCCAGAAGCTTTACGACCAGTTCCGCAGCGGCGAAGTGCAGCGGCTGATCGTCTCCAAAGTGGGCAACTTTGCCATCGATCTGCCCGACGCCTCGGTGATGGTGCAGATCAGCGGCACCTTTGGCAGCCGCCAGGAGGAAGCCCAACGCCTGGGCCGCATTCTGCGCCCTAAGAGTGATGGCCGCATGGCCCACTTCTATTCGATTGTCACCAAAGACACCCAGGACCAGGAGTTCAGCGCCAACCGCCAGCGTTTTCTGACCGAACAGGGCTACCAGTATATGATTTTGTACGAAGACGAAATTCAGGACTATACGCCCAGGGAGGCCCCCACCCGTGCCGACGCTTGAAACCCTATCCCGCAATGATGTGACCGATCTTTTCACCAAATCGGCTTTTTCCAAAGCCCGGGACTATCAGACGCGGGTGGGCAGCCCTGTGCGCACAGGCAGCCGGCTCACAGCGAAGGTGCTGGGAACGAAGATGTACGATGTGGAAGTGGAGGTGGGCGAACAGGGCATCCACGCGACGTGTACCTGTGGTTACGAGTGGGACGGCCATTGCAAACACATTGGCGCGGTGTTGCTGCGCTGGCTCGAAAAGCCCGAGGCGTTTCAGACAAACCAGGCGGAGCCGGCCCAGGCGGTTGCCGGCTTGGAAGTCGTTCCCGCCAAGAGTCCACCTCCCACGCCGCCGGCAGGTCTCCCCGCGTGGCTCACTACCCCCTTTGCCGATCGTCAAAAACGCGAGAGGGAAATCCTGGAGGCATCGCTGGATCGGCAGACACTCGTTGAACTGCGCCAGGTTGCCGCGGCCAGGGGCTGGCGGCTGAGCGGGACACGCAAGGCCGAGATTGTGGCGCAGATAGCGGAAGGTATCGCCTCTGTCGGCGAGACAGCCAAGGCCATCTACTCCCTGGAAACAGAGTACCAGCAGGTCCTGCGCAGTCTGGCCTTGCACAGCGGCAGCCGGGTGAGCCTGGGCAGCACAATGGAACAGACCGCTCTGGCCCAGGGACCACTGCAAAAATATGATACGGTTTCAGCTTACACATACCGCCTGGTGGAGTCGGGATTGATCTTCCCACCGAGCATTGGCGCGATCAATCTCTCCCAGCCCGCTGGTCTTGTTGGAGATTTTGTTCCCTTTGCCCTGGCCCGCAACTTTCCGCCCCTGCTGGAAACTATTGTTCCTTCCGCCTGGCAACTGGAGAGCGCGGAGACGGGTCACACAGTACACTTGGCCGACCCGCAGATGGCTGTGCGTGCGGTCCAGAATCTTCTGCTGCTCTTTGAACAGGAGCCTCCCCGGCTGCGCCCGCCCCAGCCCCGTCCCCGTCTCGAGAAATTTCATACGGGATTGCAGGGATGGGCCTATGTTCCAGAGGAAGTTGCGCGGGTGCTTGCCCGATCGCCGCAGGATTTGCGGCAACAGGCGGTGGTGCTGACTGTTCCGCCGCCGGGCTATGCGTTGGCGGATGAGGCCATTGAAAAGTTTCTGCCCCTGTGTCAGAATTCGGCCCATCTGGACTTTCTCTATGCTTTGCTGGCGGCCGCGGGCCTGATCCAAAGAGGCAGCCCGGTGCAGGTCTGGCCCGCAGGCCGGGATCCCTTTCTGATGCGCGACCCGGCAATGCAACACGCGGCCCTGGCGCGCACCTATTTCCAGATGAACGGCTGGATTGAACTGTGGGAGGCGCAAAGACGCAACCCGCATCTGTGCATCAAACGGCGCACCAACGCTTACTATCAGACCCCTGAAACAATTCTCGGCGAATTGATCGAATATCGACGGCTGGCGTTGCGCCTGCTGGCCTACCTGCCCGACAACCGCTGGATATCGATAGAGCAGATCAGACCCCTCGTGCAAGTTTTCTGGAGACAGACGGGCGGGCACGTGACCACCTACAACAACGAGCGTTCCTCTTTCTGGTTTCTGGCCTGGGATGACAAGGAGCTGGACGCGGATCGCCCCGCTGATTGGCGGCGTGGGCCGTGGGCCTTCTTCACGGCCATTCTGCAGGGGCCGCTGCGCTGGCTGGGTCTGGCCGATCTGGTGTTGGCAGGCGAAGAAGTGCAGGCCTTTCGTCTGCACGGCCTGGCCGATCTCTTCTGGGATCGGGTGGAGGCGCTCGACTTTGCCGACCTCTCCGCGCCTGCCGGCGGTGGGAGTCGCCCGGCAGTGGAGGAGGATTCGTCACCCGCGCTTTCGGTGGACAAAGCGGGCCGCATCCGGGTGGATACGGCTGTCATCGCCACAGCCGGCCACCATCTACTGCGCCGCATGGCCCAGGTCGTCTCGTCGACGGTGGGGGAGTTTGTCTACAAACTCGATCTGAATATCGTCTACGCAACCTTCGAGTCTGGTCTCACCCCGGAAGACCTGGCGGCGTTGTGGAAGACCAATTTGCCCGTACCCATGCCCCGTTCGGTGCGCAGCCAATTGGCTCAGTGGTGGAAGGCCTACGGGCAGGTGCGTACCTATCGCAACGCCACGCTCATCGAGTTTGGCGACGACTTCGCCTTGACCGAAATGAAGGCTGTCACCTCTCTGGAGAAGGCGATTGTGGCCGAGCTTTCGCCGCGCCTGGTGCTGATCGATGGGGGCGCGGTGACCGATCTGGTGGCCCAACTGGAAAAAGCGGGCTACACGCCCAAAGTGAACTGATGTAGGGCGGACTGTCAGTCCGCTCTACGCAGTGAATGTACGGCGGACTGTCAGTCCGCCCTACGCAGTAACGGAGTTTTCCCGATGAGCAGCGAAATCGACCAGATTCTTGATATCTATCACGCCGCGGATCTGAGCAGTATGGCCAACGAGGCCAGGCTGATAACCCTGACCACCAGCGGGCGTCCCAAAAGAGATGACGTGCTGAATGTGCTGCGCCAGCGTTTCTTTACCCCAGAACGCATTCGCGCCGCCTATGCCAAACTCAGCACGACTGAAAAGGGGGTCCTCAATCGGATCCTTCTCCACAAGGAGGCAACCCCGACCCGTGTGCTGCGCCGAGAATTGGTCAAGGCGAAACTGGTCACCGAAGCGCCGGTGCCAGAAGAGCCAAACCGCCTGTGGGGTTATTCTACGCCGAGAACTTACGAAGGTTCACCGGCCAAAAAAAAGTCTACCATTTTTGAGGATGTGATAGCTCGCTTCACTCTCTATGGCCTGGTCTTTACTCGCCGTGTGGAAGGTACGTCAGGCAATGTAGGCAAGCAACGGTTGACGCCTGGGTCATTGTTGTATGTGCCCCAGATTGTGCGCAAAGCATTGCCCGAACCGACGCCGATCCCTCTGCTGGCAAGCGAACTCCAACCAGAGCGTATTGTAGCCAGCGATTCCAATCGCCTGCTGCGCGATCTCTACCTCTATTGGGACTACGCCCGCCGGGGTGGGATCAATCTACTGGTCAATGGCACGGTGGGCAAGCGCGAACTCAAAGTGCTGAATGGGCTGATGCTCGTCCCCGACCCCGCCATTGACAACGCGCGCAAGGAGGAAGAGATGGCCCATCTCCACTTCCTGCGTATGCTGTTGCAGGGGATGGGATTGCTGCGCAGTGTCTCCGGCCAGTTGCGCCCAACAGCCAGCGATCCCCTGGACATCCCCGAATTTTGGCGGGCTGCTGTGGAGCAGCAAATGCTCGTCTGCCTGAAACGCTGGGAAACGTCCCTCAATGGAGCGGAGACCGTAACGTTGGAGAGCAGCGACAACCCGCGCATCAGCCACGCCCGCACCCAATTGTTGCGAATGCTCGCCGCGTCGGGCGAAGCAGAGTGGATGTCGGTGGACGATCTGCTGGAAAATTTCTGGGCAACGGAGGTGGACTTTCTCTACGCCATGCACGCACAGGTGGAGGAGTCGAATCGCTGGTATGGGGGGACTTTTCGTGGGAGCTATTACTACGGCGACAAAGACAAGCTCGTCCAGGCCATGCAAGCAAGCGAACGCACTTTCATCGAGAAGTGTCTGGACGATTCTCTCTCTCTGCTGGGGCTGGTGGATCGGGGGCACCTGACCGCAGCGGGCAAGGAGACGAATCTCTACCGGTTCAATCAACGGGGGCGCAGGGTGGTTGCCGCCCATTTTGACAGATTCGCCAAATTGCCCGATGCCCAATCCGCCGCCGACACGGGCCGGGTTCTCCTCCAGCCCAACTTCCATCTGGTGGCAATGGGACCCGTCCCCCTTGCGGTGCTGGCCCAATTGGACCTGTTCGCCGTGCGTTTGCAGGTGGGCGTGGGGGCCTTCGAGTACGAATTGACCCGGGATTCGGTCTATCAGGCCCAACAAAACGGCATGGATGCTGTACAGATTCGTACACTATTGGTGGAATTCTGTGCTGGCCCGTTGCCCCAGAATGTGGATCGCACTCTGTCGGAATGGGCGCAGAGCCACGAGCGCATCGTCTTTCGCACAGGCGTAGACCTGCTCCAGACCGGCGAAGCGGCTCTGCTGGAAAAGCTGACCGCGCTGGGAGCCGTGGCGGCCCAGGTGGAGCGCACGCTGACACCCTCCCTGGCGCTGCTGAACGGGGGAGGCGTGGCCAGGTTGGTGACGGCGCTGAAAGAAGCTGGACACTTGCCCATTGTCAGCGATGCTCTCCCTGCTGCCGCGGACAAAAGTATCCGTCTGGACGAAAATGGGGCTATTCACCTGCTCCACCCCTTTCCCAGCCTCTATCTGGAAGGCAGGCTGGCGAAGGTGGCCGAGCGAGCGCTGCAAGGCCAGTGGCGGTTGCTCGAATCTTCTGTGCGCCGGGCCGGGGGCAGCCGGACAAAAGTGACCGATCTGCTCCAGGAGCTGGCGGCCTTGAGCCAATCTCCCCTGCCTGATGCCCTGGTGGAGCGCATCAAAGCCTGGGGCAGCTATTACGGCAAAGCCGGGATGGCCCGCGTGATTCTGCTGGAGTTTCAGAGCCGGGCTGTGTTGGACGAACTGCTGGCTATGCCTGATTTGAGCCAACGCTTGCGACCCTTTGACGAAAAGCAGCCGCTGGCCATTGTGACCGAAAAAGAGGCGGCCCAGGTGAAGAAGAGATTGGAAGGTTTGGGCGTCACCCTTAAAGATGGCATTAGCCGCGCATAAATCGACCGAAAATGGAGGAAAACCACAAAACCACAAAACCACAAAGAAGAAGTTGGTGAATCTCTCTTTCGGAGGAACGAATGACCGAAGCACGTGTAGCGATTGTAACCGGAGCGGCCAGCGGCATTGGCCGGGCCGTGGCCGAGCGGCTGGCCGCGAACGGCTGCCGGGTGGCTGTAGTGGACCTGAACGCAGCCCAGGCCGGCGCGGTAGCGGACGCCATCGGCGGTACGGCCATCCGGGCAGACCTCTCCCAACGGGCCGACTGCCGGCGGGTGGTGGATGAGACCGTCGCCCGCTGGGGCCGGGCCGATGTTCTGGTCAACAACGCCGGCTTCCAGCACATCGCGCCCATCGCCGACTTTCCCGAAGATACCTGGGAACTGTTGCTGGCCGTGATGCTCACCGCGCCCTTTCTCCTCACCAAATACGTCTGGCCGCACATGGCCGGGCGGGGCTGGGGGCGGGTGGTGAATGTCTCCTCCATCCACGGCAAAGTGGCCTCGCCCTTCAAAGCCGGCTACATCTCTGCTAAGCACGGGCTGATCGGCCTGACCCGCACGGCCGCACTGGAGGGGGGCAGCCAGGGGATTACCGTCAACGCCATCTGTCCAGCCTACGTGCGCACGCCTCTGGTGGAAAATCAGATCGCCGACCTGGCCCGCACGCGGGGCATCAGCGCCGACGCTGTGGTTGCCCAGGTGATGCTGGAACCCGCCGCCATCAAACGGCTGATCGAACCGGACGAAGTGGCGGCTCTGGTCGCCTATCTCTGCTCCGACGCGGCCGCGGCGGTCACCGGCGCGGCCTGGGACATCGACCTGGGGTGGACGGCCCGATGAGCAACCGAACTCCTATTACCGTTCGTCTCCTCAAGAGCCTGGACGATTTCTACAATTTTCAGAAACTACAACAGCGCATCTGGTCTAGCGACGATGACGACGTAATCCCCATCCACGTGCTGGTCACACAGGCCAAGAACGGCGGGCTGTTGCAAGGCGCATTTGTCGCGGAGGGAGCGGCGGCCACGGGAGGAATGGTGGGGATGGCCTTTGGCTGGCCCGGCTTTGACAGCCACACCCACCCGCCCCGGCTCAAATTTTGCAGCCACATTGCCGGGGTGCTGACGGAGTGGCACGGGCGGGGCATCGGTTTGGCTCTCAAACTGGCCCAGCGCGAGCATCTGCTGGCCGAAGGGTTGATGGATTGGATGACCTGGACCTACGACCCCTTGCAGCGGGTCAACGCCATTTTCAACATCCACCGCCTGGGCGCAACCAGCACGACCTATTACCGGGACGTCTACGGGCCGATGGACGATGCGCTCAACGCGGGGCTGCCCACGGATCGCTGCCAGGTGGAGTGGCGGATGGAGAGCGAGCGGGTCAACTTTGCCCTATCATCCCAGAAGATGATTCCTGTCTGGGATGGATTGCCTGTAGAGGTTGGCGAGACCCGGCCTTTTGGCGTTGGCGCACAGGTGCGTGTACCCGTGGAAAGCCGTCTACGGCTGGACGGGCGACCGGTGGCAATCCCCATTCCCGACAGTCTGGCTGCTCTGCGCGGCGCGGGCGGAGCGCTGCTCGTGGAGTGGCGGCTCTACCAGCGGGAATTGATCGAAAGCGCCTTTGCCGGGGGCTATGCAATCGTCGATTGCGTGGAACTTTTCGACCGGGGCGTACACTATATTTGTGTACCCGCCGGAACGCGCCCTTTCCCCCATTTGCCCTGGCCCTAAGGAATCGCAAAGGGATAACTTACCGTAGTCGAGTTTCACACCCACGCCACGTCCGGCGCGGAGCGTCCGGCGTTGCGCAGAAGGACGACGAAACCCCATCCCTGGGCCTGCCAGCGTTGGGCGGCTTCGGCCAGAATGGAGCGGGCCGTGGCCCACTCGCCGGGCTGGGAACGGGCAAAGGCGGCGAAATCGTCCAGCAGGAGCAGGTAGCCCTGCGCGTCCGGCATGGCGTCCGGGTCGTTGACGATCTCCTCGAAGGCATCCCAGTTCTGGCCGAAGTAGGCGGGGAAGCGCATAGCCGACGCCGAGCGGCTGAGAAAGGCCGGTTTGTCCGGCACGTCCGCGCCGTCCACGCGGAAGGCAAGCCAACCCAGCGCCTCCGCCGCCACCACCACCTCTGCGGGATCGTCCCTCGCATCAATGCGATAGACCCCCGTCCGTTGCACATCCTCCAACAGTCTGCGCAGTTTGGCCCTCATCGGATCACCTCCCGGAAGCTGGCGTAGTGATCGTCAGTGTAGTAGAGTACGCCGTCCTCCCCGGCGACGATGCGCCGCGCGCCCCGGTCCGGCGAACCGGGCGTAATGACTGTATACTCCCGGTAGAAGCCGCGGGGCTTGGGGGGCAGAATCCCTTCCCGGTTCTGAAAAGTGGCATCGTCCTGGCGGAAAGGGAAGGGGCCGCCGTCGTCGATCAGGTGGATGGTCTCCTTCGCCTGGCGCGGCAGGTCGTCGTAGAGGATGAAAGGCAGCCCGCTTTGGGAGCGAATGCGGGTTGGCGTTGGCGTAGCTGTGGGCGGGGCACGGGTGGGTGGACGGGTGAGCGTTGGAGAAGCGGTTGGCTGGCGGGTAACAGTAGGGGTGTCCGTAGCCGTCGGTGTGCGGGTCGGCCCATCGGTGGCTGTCGGTGTTGCGCTCGGTTCCACCTGCGGAGTAGCCGTCGGCGTCTCTGTGGCCTGCGCGGCGATAGGTCTGTCGGTGGCAACAGGCGTATCTGTGGGCGACGGGGTGGCCGTACGCTGCAAAATCGTCGAAACCGTCGCCGCGTCTGTGCCTAGCACACCTTCCAGCGCGCCTTCTGGCACAGTGCCCGTTTGCAGGTAGATGAACAGGACGACCAGCAGGGCAATACCCGTCCCGACCAGAGATTGCCAGCGGGGCCGTTTGGGCGAAGTAGGGGTTTTCTTTGTCATTCGATCTTCCAGTCCGGGACTCGATGCGTCGGGATCAGTCTATCACAGGTGAGAAGAAGTGAGCAGTTATCAGTGAACAGTCGATTGTCGTTACTGATGACTGTTCACTGACAACTGTCTTCGTTGGGCTACCACAAAAGCGGCCATGCACAGCGCACCGAGCAACGGCGCGAACAGCAGTGTGCGCAGGGCCGCGTCCAGCCCCATGCGGTCGGCCAGCAGACCCGTGACCGACGTGCCCACCCCACCCGGCCACCAGCCCAGCCCCATCACCAGCCCAGAGGCCAGGGCCAGCCCCCGCGGCCAGACCTCTTGCGCCAGCACCACCGCCGTGGGGAAAGTGCAGCCCAGGCAGAAGCCCATCCCACCCAGGAAGATCGCCTGCACGACGCCGTCTGTATTCAGATAGAACCAGTAAAGCGGTGACAACAGGCCCAGGCAGACCAGCAGCACCTGCCAGCGCCCCACCCGATCCGACAGCATTCCCCCGGCCAAGCTGCCCAGCCCGATGCAAAAGGAGAGCAGAAAAAGCATCTGCGCGCCCTCGGCCACTGTCCGCCCCTGCGCTTCCAACCAGACGGGCAGATAGGAGGCAAAGGAGAATTGAAACCAGGAACGGGTCATTACCGCCAGGACGAGCAGGACCAGCCCCGGCAGAAAACCCGGCCCTGCACCGGCTTGTGACTTGCGATGCGCGGCCTGCTCCCCCGCGTCTTCCCGGCCCAGACCGAAGAAAAGAAGTCCACCGGCGAGCAGAGCCAGGGGCAGGAGAATGACCGTTCCGCCCAGTCCAAACGCGGCCAATCCTGCGGCCATCAGCACAGGGCTGACCGCGCTGCCCAGATTGCCGCCCACGGAAAAGAACGAAACCGCCAGCCCTTTGTAGCCGCGGGTGGCTTTGCTGACCACCGCCGCGCCCGCGGGGTGGAAGGAGGCCGATCCCAGCCCGGCCAGGGCCACAATCCCCAACAGCAGCCAGTAATTCCCCGCCAACCCCACCGCTCCCATCAACAGCCCCAGCCAGAGAACGCTCACCACAACCACCCGCCGCGCGTCCCAGCGGTCGGTGAAGTAGCCAAAGAGGGGTTGGGCCACAGAACTGGCCGTCGTCGCCACCAGGGCCACTGCGCCCACCTGGGCAAAAGAGAGAGCGAATCTGTCCAGCAGCAGGGGGTAGATGACCGGCAGGTATTGGTGGAAGAGTTCCAGCAGCAGGTGGCCGAGGGAGACGAGCAAAATTGCGACAAACGGGCGTTGGGTCACGGGGAGATGGCCTTTGGCTTTGGTTGGATGCGACGATCCAAAAGTCCGATCTTTTCGGAAAAAGTCGGACTTCTGGCGGGCTTTGCTCAAACCTCTCTGGCAGTATACAATAAGTCTGCCCATACAATGCAAGTCCCACAGAATGCGCCAAAGGTCTACATCGAGCGGACAGCTTCACGAGACAGGGGAAATGAAATGAACAATAAAACTCATCCGCTGCAATCAGCCATAAAATACGATGGAGCGTCAATTACGAGCTTTAGAAAGCGCGTAAAGCATGACAATCGCAGATATTCTCGCAGAATTCTACATGACATCCTTTGAGTTCAGTGAAAAAAGGGGAATTCCACCGCGGAGGCGCGGAGTTCGCGGAGGGAGCGCGGGGGACTTCAGGAGAAAATCTCCGCGTGCCTCCGCG
>JACQGT010000042.1 GCA_016199425.1 Chloroflexota bacterium | reverse complement strand
TCCCCTGGGCATCATTGCCGCCTACAACCAGAATTCATGGGTGGATACGATCGTCACCTTTATGGCTATGTTGGGATTTATTATGCCCAGCTTTGTTCTGGGTACGCTCTCCATTTTGTTCTTCAGCGTCTATCTGGGTTGGCTGCCCCTGGGCGGCTGGGGCGAGACCGGCTGTCTGGTGGATCGCTACTTCTGCGCCGACTGGATCATGCCTGTCACCGCCTACGCCCTGGCCCCGTTGGCGATTATCGCCCGCTACACCCGCTCCAGCGTCATTGATTATCTCAACTCGGATTTTGTGCGCACAGCCCGGGCCAAAGGGCTGGGTGAATCGGCTGTGCTGCTACGCCACGTGCTGCGCAATGCGCTGATCCCGATGGTGACGGTGATGGGGCCCATCATCCCCGACCTGATGACCGGCAGCATCTTTATCGAGTCGATCTTCCGTATCCCCGGTTTGGGAAAATACTTTGTCACCAGCACCTTCAACCGGGACTATCCGATGGTGATGGCGACAGTTCTCCTCATCGCCCTGCTCTGGGGACTGGTCTACCTGGCGACCGACGTCGTATACACCCGTCTCGATCCTCGAGTGCGCCTGGGTGCGCAGGAAGGCCAGTGATGACCACCACCACAAACCCCGGAGCCAAGAGCGTGTCTGATTCCAACCCACCTGTCCCGGTCACCCTGCGCGCACACCGCACCCTCTGGCAAGACGCGGTTCGTCGTTTCTCGCAGAATCGTCTGGCTGTCCTGGGTCTGGCGATCGTCGCCTTCTTCCTCTTTCTGGCCATCTTCGCTGATCTCATCGCCCCCTTTGCCTACGACAAGGCCAACTTTGCCCAGGTCCGCGTTTTGCCCATGCGCAACCCGGCCTATCCGCTGGGCACAGACGAAATCGGACGCGACTATCTGAGTAGGCTGATCTACGGGGCGCGCACCTCTATGACCGTGGGCATCACCATTCAATTCATTGCCCTGCTCGTCGGCGTGCCCCTGGGGGGGCTGGCCGGCTATTTGGGTGGCAAAGTCGATTTTGTGGTCACCCGTCTGATTGACATTATGACTGCCTTCCCCGGTCTGATTTTCGCCATCCTCGTCATCTCCCTCTTCGGCGGAGGCATGTGGAAGGTGATCTTCGCCCTGAGCATCACCAGTTGGATCGGCATTGCCCGCCTCACCCGGGCCCAGGTGCTTTCTCTGCGCGAGAAAGAGTACGTGGAGGCGGCCCGCTGCCTGGGCGTCACCCAACGGGGGATTATCTTCCGCCATCTGATTCCCAACGCACTCTCCCCCCTGCTGGTGGCGGTCAGCTTTGGCATCCCCGCGGCCATCTTCGGCGAAGCCGGGCTGAGCTTTCTGGGCATCGGCATCAACGATCCCATCCCCAGTTGGGGCAAAATGGTGGGAATATCGGGAGCTTACGTGCGGGTCTCCTGGCATATGGCCCTCTTTCCCACCCTCGCCATTGCCCTGGCCATGCTTGGCTTCTCCTTCGTGGGCGACGGTCTGCGCGACGCGCTCGACCCGAAGATGACCCGTTGAGATAAGGAGTCGTCAAGAAATGAGTTCCCGTTTTAGTCATCAGTCATCAGTTCTTCATGCACCATCGAGCGCCGCGGAAGATGAAGAAGCAAATCCGTAAATTCTGTAATCCGTGTCCTTATTTTCAGAGTAGGATACATCCTATGACAAGAACCAGACGACTCGTTTTTCTGACATTTGTGCTTTGCCTGTTTGCGCTCATCGCGATGGCCTGTGGCGGCGATGGGTCGGATGCGCCGCCCACTACGCCCCAGGTGGTGGCGACAATGCCGCCAGCCCGTTTTACCGCAGTGGCTGAACAATCTGCCGCGCAGACATCCGGTGTTTCACCAAAGGTTGAGAGTCTTTCCACGCCTACGGTTGACGCCAGTGTGAGCCGAGGCGAGACAATCTACAACAACAAAAAGTGCGCGGAGTGTCACGGCAGCCAGGGAGAAGGAGTGGCCGGCAAAGGCAAGGCCCTGGCCGGGAGTACACTGACCTATCAGGAGTTTGAAACGGTGCTACGCACCGGCGGCCAGGGCGCGCTAGGACCGGAACACCTCTACGGCCAATCTTCCGTCAGCCCATCGGGGATGACGACACTCTATGCGTTTGTCGCGAGCTTGACAGCCAAATAGCGCCTGCCCCGAAAAATCGTCCTGAGCCCAAAGTCCTGAGTCGTTTTTCATCCCCCGTGGCGCACGACGGCGCATGGGGAACTGTTCTGAAAATAGCCGGCGTAGGTCGGACTGGTAGTCCGACCGGCATTTTCGTCGTTACCGGTGTCCGCCGGGCATGTCGCCTGACACGGATTGACAGGAGTCACACGGATAAAATCTGCGGTTTCTGCGTAACCTGTGTTCTGATTTTCCTTCCACTCCCCCAGAGGAATTGTTTTGATCGCCTATTGCCCGCGCAGCCGCTTTACTGCACCCGCGGAGGAAAGCCCTCTCCGCTGTCCCATCACTGGGGAACCCCTGGAATATCGGGAGATTCCCCCCTTCGATCCCGACCAGATCGATCCCAGCCAACCCGGCCACTGGCGCTACGCGGCCATGCTGCCCGTCGTCGCCCCCGGCCAAAAGCGCATCACACTGGGCGAGGGCTGGACGCCCCTGATCGATGACGAGTGGGATGGACTTCCTCTCTACTGGAAGAACGAGGGGCTGATGCCCAGCGGCTCCTACAAAGACCGGGGCGTGAGCGTACTGCTCAACTTTCTGATCGGCCAGGGCGCACAGACAGTGATGGACGATTCCAGCGGCAATGCCGGGGCAAGCCTGGCCTGCTACGCGGCCAGGGCGGGGTTGAGCGCCCGCATTTTCGTGCCGTCCACCGCGCCGGAACCGAAAAAAGCCCAGATTGCCGTCTACGGCGCGGAGTTGGTTGAAGTGAGCGGTCCCCGCTCCGCGGCCACCGACGCGGCAGAGGCCGCCCAATCCCCCGATTCTGTCTACGCCTCCCACGCCTGGCATCCCGCCTGTCTCTTCGGCTTTATAACCAACGCCTGGGAAATCTGGGAACAGTTGGGCGGCAAAGTTCCCGATTGGATCGTCACCCCCTGCGGCTACGGCGGTCTCTTTCTCGGCTCCTGGCGCGGCTTCGAGCATCTACACGAGTGTGGCATCATCGACCGGCTGCCCCGGATGGTGGCTGTACAGGCCGAACCCGTCACGCCCATCTACGACGCCTTTCACGCCGGCTGGGAAGACATCCGCCCCCGTCGCCAACTCTCCTCCACAATGCTGGCCGACGGCATTGCGGTGGAGAAACCCGTGCGCAGCCGCTCGATCCTCTCGGCCATCCACCGCTCCGGCGGCATGGCCCTTGCGGTGAACGATCACGAAATTGCTACAGCCCGCACGCGCATGGCCGAGCGCGGCCTCTTTGTGGAGCCGACCAGCGCTACGGTGGCCGCGGCCCTGCGCAAACTCAAACCCCACGTGCAGGCGGGCGAGACCGTCGTCGCCAATTTGACCGGTCTTGGCCTGAAGAAGCTGCCCGATCTACAGGAAATCACATGACCGCAGCCCGCCGCCCCCTGGCCGAGTTTGAGGCCACCCTCGATTTTGCCTTTGCCGATCCTGCCCTGTTGCAGCGCGCCTTCGTCCACCGCAGTTATCTGAACGAAGCCGGGGAGGATTTCCATATCCCCGACAACGAGCGGCTGGAGTTTCTGGGCGATGCAGTGCTGGGCTTTGTAGCCAGCGAGCTGCTCTTCCGCCGCTATCCCAAACGGCTGGAAGGGGAGCTGACCAATCTGCGCGCCGCGCTTGTGCGCCGGGAGACGTTGGCCCGCTTTGCCGAGGAACTGGCGCTAGGCGATTTTCTGCTTCTGGGCCACGGCGAGGAAGAGAGCGGCGGACGCACCCGGCCCGCCACCCTCTGCGCCACCTTCGAGGCGGTGATCGGGGCCATCTATCTGGACTCGGGCCTGGAGCGGGTGCGAGAATTCCTGGAGGATCGCTTATCTGCGGAGGTGGAGCGGGTGGCCCCCAGCGCCCTGGCCAAAGACCCCAAGAGCCGCTTGCAGGAGTGGATTCAGAACGAACTAGGCGTGACGCCCCGCTACAAGACGGTCCTGACCGAAGGGCCGGACCACGCCCGTTTCTTCACTGTACAGGTCACCGCCGATAAAATCCCCTATGGCGTGGGTCGAGGGCGCAGCAAACAGGAAGCCGCCCAGTCCGCCGCGGCCATGACCCTCCATCGCTTCGGCCAGCCCGCACCCGAGTACACCCCCAACCCCGAACTGGAAGCCGAGTTCACCCCCACTCCCCCGGCGCAGAATGCCGCATGGACCAGCAAGGGCTGACCCGCAACGATATGGCGGTCTACATCGGCAGCCAGAGCAAAGTGTCCGAAGTGCTGAACCGCAAGCGCCCGCTCAGTCTGGCGATGATTCGTCGCTTGCACGAGGGACTGGGCATCCCCGCCGATAGCTTGCTGCAGGAATCCGGCAAGAAACTGGAACCTCCCATTTTTGCGCGAGCAGATGGATAGCTTACCTGAACGAAATTCTCATTTCCACCCCGCTCATTCAATCCCCCAGGCGAAGTCCGACAGAATCTCCGGCCCGTTGGGCGTGACCAGGGCCATCTTCTCCGAGCGCGCACCGAATGTGCCGCCCGGCCCCTGGTAGACGCCCGGCTCCACCGCAAAGACCATCCCCGCCTGGATGGATGTGCGGTCGTAGGCGACCAGCCGGGGCAGCTCGTTGACAGTCACGCCGATCTGGTGGCCGGCGTAGTGGGCCGGCTCGAGACCGTAGGAGCGGAAAGCCGCTTCCGCCGCGGCCCAGGCGTCGGCGGCCAGATTACCCGGACGCAGCGCGTCTATAGCCGCTTCGCAGGCGGCCTGGGAGGCTTTGGCGTAGCGCCGCTGTTCCGCCGTCGCCTCTACCCCGCCGATGATGTGGGTGTTGGTGCAGTCGGACCAGTAGCCGTCTACCCGCTGGCTGATGTCCATCAGTGCGGCGTCGCCCGGCTGCGTTACCCGCGCCCGCGGCCCGCCGGGATAGGCCACCACACAGGTGCGCGGTCCCGTCACCAGTTCGCCCGTCACCGGCACATCCCGGCCCGTCGCGGCGAACATCCGCGCCGTAATCTCCCCCCACATTTCAAATTCCGTCTGTCCGGCGCTTTGAGCCAGTTCGGCCAGCGTGCGGTGGCCCACATCGGCCACGTGGCTGGCACGGCGCAGAAGGGCAATCTCGCGCGGCGTTTTGATCGTCCGCGCCTGCTGCATCGCCCCGGCCACGTCCACCAGCCGCAGACGGGGGAACTCGTCGGTCAGCAGCGCGCCGACGGCGAAGGGCAGGGAGCGATGCTCCACACCCAGCTTAGCGTTAACGTTCGCCAGCCCGGCTTCCCCCAGCGCCCGCCGCACACTGGCCAGATAGGAGGCGTGGGAGTCGGTGGCGTTGAAGCTGTCGAAGCCGTCGAAGGGGATGACCCCGTCCAGGCGGGATTGTCCTTGCGCGCCGCCCGCGGCCCCGGCTGGGACGATCAACCAACTGCCCGCGTCGCGCACGCTGCACAGGGCCAGGTCCGGCCCGTAGG
>JACQGT010000395.1 GCA_016199425.1 Chloroflexota bacterium | reverse complement strand
TTGAGCGCGTTGATCACCATTTTGCGATCCACCGGCCCGGTGATCTCCACCCAGCGTTGCAACAGATCGTCGGGAGCCGGGGCCACCTGCCAATCGCCGCCGCGAATCTCCGCGGTCTCGACCAGAAAGCCGGGCACTTCACCGGCGTCGATGCGCGCCTGGCGTTCGATCCGGGCCGCCAGCAGCGCCTCCCGACGTTCGTTGAACTCCAAATGCAGATCGGCCACAAAGGCCAGGGCATCGGGAGAGAGAATGTCGTCAATACCAGGCGCGTCCACTTCGTCGATCTCGATTTCGACGCGTTCTTCGCTCTCTTCATCGTGCTGGTGCATCAGTTTCTCCTTGGGGGATTGGGTATTGGATATTTGGTATTGGTTTCTGGTACGCGACGATACACCGCAAACGGTGAAAACGAATCCGTAAATTCTGGTATCCGTGTTCTTCTCATCAGGCCGGAATTAATTCGTTTTTGATGACGGGTGTAAAATCGTTTTCCGCCAGATACTCGGCCAGGAGCGTGCGTGCCCGTTCGGCATAGACGCCGTAACGCTGCTGTTTGCCCCGCACCCGCGTGTCCAGTTCAGGCAGCAGCCCCATATTCGCCTTCATCGGCTGGAAGTTTTCCGGGTCGGCGTGGGTGATGTAATAGAGCAAACTGCCCATCATCGACTCCCGCGGGGGGACGAGAAGCGGCTGGTTGTTCAGCAGCCGGGCCATATTGATACCGGCGAGCAGCCCGCCCATTGTGCTGCCCACGTAGCCTTCTGTGCCGGTAATTTGCCCGGCAAAGAAGAGGTTTGCCCGCTCCCGGTATTGGAGGGTGGGGTGCAGCAGCGCGGGGCTGTTGATGAAAGTGTTGCGGTGCATCTGTCCCAACCGCACAAACTCCGCTTCAGCTAGCCCAGGGATCATACGCAGAATCTCCTCCTGCTGCCCCCACTTCACATTTGTCTGAAAACCCACCAAATTGTAGAGCGTGCCAGCCACATTGTCCTGGCGCAGTTGGACAACTGCATAGGGACGGCGTCCCGTGCGCGGGTCGCGCAGACCCACCGGGCGCATGGGGCCGTAGGCCAACGAGTCCATCCCCCGGGACGCCAACACTTCAATCGGCATACAACCCTCAAAGTAGCGCTCCAACTCGGCGTCTGCGCCTTTCAGTTCGCTCTTGGGCGCGCCCAACAGGGCAGCGACAAAAGCCTCGTATTCCGCTTTGTTGAGAGGGCAGTTGATGTAATCGCCCTCCTCCGGGCCGTCCATCGAGCTTTTGTCCCAGCGGCTCTGGCGAAAGGCGATGGATAGATCGATGCTTTCGGCAGCCACAATTGGGGCCATCGCGTCGTAGAAGTAGAGATAGCGCCCGGTCAGCCGCTGCACATCCCCGGTCAGCGCCGGGCTGGTCAGCGGCCCGGTGGCGAGGATCGTCGGACCGTCAGGGATCACCGTCACCTCCTCCCGGCGCAGGTCGATGTGGGGATGGCTGCCGATCAGTTCGGTGATCTCGGCGGCGAACTCGTCCCGGCCCACGGCCAGGGCACTGCCCGCGGGGAGCGCGTGCTTGAAGGCTGTACGCAGAATCAGGCTGCCCAGACTTTGCATCTCATTTTTGAGAATGCCCAGCGCCCGATCCGGCAGGGTGCTGCCCATGGAATTGCTGCACACCAATTCAGCCAGCCGGTCGGTGATGTGGGCCGCGGTGGGGCGCACCGGGCGCATCTCGTAGAGGGTGACGGCATAGCCCCGCTCGGCCAGTTGCCAGGCGGCTTCTGTCCCGGCCAGCCCGCCGCCCACAATTGTGATCCGTTGGCTCATGCCGGGTTTGCGTCCTCGTTTACGTCGACGGGCAGTTCCGGCAGTGTCAGTTCGTCAATGGATGCCGCAGTCAACGCCTGCTCGACCAGAGAATCGAATACCGCGTCGTCGCTGATCATTTCGATCCGCTGTGTCACCCCCTGCGGTAGATCGCCAAACTTGTGGATCAGCAGACGGCGCAAGAGCAGCCGCTTGCCCAAGACCTCTCCTTCTTCACGTCCTTCTTCACGTCCTTCCGCAAGACCTTCTTTCCGACTTTCTCGTCGCATCCGCTCAAAAACGGTCAACTCAATATCTGCGATCTGTTCCATCACTGTACCTCCTAAATCCACTAGATCTGCCGTGGGCAGATACGCGCCGATTAGCTCAATTAAAAAGAGTTTGTCCCCGTCTGTCAAGCCGCTGGCGATGATGTTCTGCAAGGCCGTCAGTTTTTGGATGGGCCGCTGCGCTTCGTCCGCCGCCATCAGCATAGACAGGGCAGCCGCCACAGGATCCGCACTGTTCAGGTACTCTTCGCCAGAAATGTCCCGGATGCCCACCTGGCCATAGTGGAAGCGCAGGATTTCGCGCCCAAACAGCTCCTCTGTATAAGTCTGCCACCGCAGCCCTCCCACGCCGGGCCGCAAGATGAGGGCAATGGGAAACACGGACTGCTGGCGCAACACCCGCAGAAGCGCAAAATACTCAAACATACGGTTGGGAAAGCGTCTTTTGGGATAGGCTTCGATCTCCAGGTGCACCAAAATCGTCCGTTTGCCGCCGGTTCGTATACCCACCTCCGCCACAACATCGGTGATACGCAGCGTCTGTTCCGGCAGGTTGATCACCAACTCTTTGTCCAGAAAACGCAGGGTATCAAAATCCAGTTGGTTGGCCTCCTCCGGGAAGAAAAGGCGCATGAACTGGGGCAGAAAACGGTGAAAGAACTCCTTGAAAATGCGGTCATGCCAGGTGGTAGATGCTGATTCGGGCTGTTCGGCCATCTCGTTCTTTCTCATCTCGGGTGTATACTCCGTAGACTGCAATGCTCCGGGCGTGGTCTGTGACCCGCCTGCCGGTCACGGACCGGCGGGGAGCATCTGTTGCCGTCTACTGATACTGGGAACAAGTAAGCAGTCCAGCGTTGCAAACAGCAGGAGAAATCAATGAACCCCGTAGATATTATCACAAAAAAGCGGGATGGTGGCGAACACACCCTTGACGAATTGCACTTTCTTGTGCAAGGAATGGTCAACGACTCCATCCCGGACTACCAACTGGCGGCCTGGGCCATGGCCGTCTACTTTCAGGGGATGAGCGACAGGGAAGCCACCCAACTCACCCTGGCCATGGCGAGGAGCGGCGACACCCTCGACTTGCACGACGCAGTGCCGCCGCGCACACTGATTGTGGCCAAACATTCCAGCGGTGGCGTGGGCGACAAGACGACGCTGGCCGTCGGACCGATTGTGGCGGCCTGCGGATTGCCCGTGGGCAAGATGAGCGGGCGTGGGCTGAGCTTCAGCGGTGGTACGATTGACAAATTGGAGAGCATCAGCGGCTGGTCTGCCGAACTGGGCGAAGATCGCTTTCGCCGCCAACTGCGCGATGTCGGGCTGGTCGTCGCCGGACAGACGGCCAACCTGGCACCTGCGGACAAACGGCTCTACGCCCTGCGCGATGTGACGGGTACTGTGCCCAGCCAGCCTCTCATCGCGGCCAGTATTATGAGCAAAAAACTGGCCGCGGGCGCGGATGCCATCATCCTGGACGTGAAGTGTGGCCGGGGCGCGTTTATGGAGAAACTGGACGACGCCCGCGCCCTGGCCCGGCTGATGGTTGCCATCGGCGCAGGAGCAGGCCGCAAAGTGACAGCGCTGATCACCGGCATGGAACAGCCGCTGGGAAAGGCCGTGGGCAATGCGCTGGAAGTGCGCGAGGCCATCGAAACCCTACGGGGCAGAGGGCCAGCAGATTTTCGGGAACTGGTCGAACAGGTCTCCGCGGAGATGCTGCTATTGGGCGATCCCGCCTGCCTAAGCCTGGACGCGGCACATGAACGGGCGCGGGAAGCAATCGCGTCTGGCGCTGGGTTTGAGAAGCTGGTGGCTTTTGTCGCAGCCCAGGGTGGCGACCCGGACGAGATACGCCACCCCGAACGGCTGCCCAATGCGCCGGTGCAACGGATGCTCCTGGCTGAAAAAAATGGCTACGTCCACACGATCGACGCCAGGGAGGTTGGCTTGACGGTTGTCGAGATGGGTGGGGGACGTAAGAAAAAAGGGGACTCTATCGACTTTCGCGTTGGCGTTGTCTGTCTTGCCAAAGTCGGCGAACGGGTGGCGGCCGGCGATCCGCTCTGCACCGTTCACACGGCGGATGAGTCCAGCGCCTCCCTTGCGTTGCTCCGGCTGCGGGCGGCCTGGCGTGTAAAGGAAGATGCGAGCAATCCTTTGCCTGTTGTGTTGGACCGGATTTCGGCCAATTGACCCAGCCGACCTGCCTATCCACTACCAATCCACCTGGCGGCGTTCTTCCACAACACTTTTATAAAGTTCGTTGGTGCGGGCGGCGATGTCCGACCAGCGATAGAGTGTCCGGGCATCTTCCAGCGCGGTCGCCCGCCACTGGGCCGCGCGCTGCTCGTCCTCGAACAGAACGTCCACACCCCAGGCGATGCTTTGGGGGTTGTTGGCAATCACAGTCAGCCCGTTGTGCATGTGGTGGACCACCTCACTCAGCCCGCCCACATCGCTGACGATGACGTTGCAGCCCGCAGCCATTGCCTCCAGCGCCACAATGCCAAACGGCTCGTAGAGGCTGGGAAAGATGGCTGCATCCACCGCATTGTAGAGACAATTGCGCGCCGCGTCGGTGACAAAGCCCAGCAGATGGACCGCGTGGCCGATGCGTAACTCATCCACCAGCGGCTGCATTTGTTCCGAATTCTTCCCCGCAACCAGTAGACGTACATCCGGGAAGTGGTATAAAATGTGGGGCATGGCCCTGATCAGAATGTGCAAGCCCTTTTCCGGCGTGATGCGTCCCACAAAGAAGAGTAGCTTCTCCCCGTTGGGCGCGTAGAGTTGACGCAAGCGCTCCACTTCGCCCGGCGCGCATCCACGCAGAGGCGCGGGGTCGATTCCATTCGCAATCACACTGGTTTTGTCCAGAGGCATACCGAAATAGCCGCCCAATTCCCCGGCCATAAAACCGCTGCACACGATCACTCGCCACGCCTCAAAACAGACCTCCCACTCCATCTGATTGATCAGCGCGCTGGTCTGATTCGGCACGTAGGAATGATGGCGCCCCCGTTCCGTGGCGTGGATGGTCACCAGCAGGGGCGTTTTCCAGAGATGCTTCAGGGCAATGCCAGCGCTGGCAACCAGCCAGTCGTGGACGTGGATTAACTCGTAGGGGGCGACAGTCGCGAGACGGAGCGCGTGGGCTTCCAACTTCCGATTGCTGTCCACCACACTGTTGAAGAGATCGTTAGGCGCAATCGGCGGTACATCAACCCGGTGAATTGTCACATTCTTGGCCGCTTTTTCCACCCGCGCACCACCTGCCGCCCGGGTGGTCAGGACGTCCAAATGAAAGGGTTTGTCATCTTTTAGAACGTGCGAAAGAGCGGGAACCAGTTCAGCCACGTGCTTGCCGATGCCACCCACCACATTGGGCGGATATTCCCATGTAATCATCAATACGCGCATAATTCCCTGCCGACAAAAGGAGCGGGCGGCGTCATCTGCCCGTTATGCAAAAAGTAGTGCCCTGAAAAAAGTCCCCAGCACTTCACGAACTTCAGCAGCGAAATCCGACGTTTTCCGCTCGCTTGGACAGAAAGTGCCGGGGACTTCTTCTTCCCCCGTATGGACTATTCCGTTTTATACCACAAAGCGGGATGAAAGCCGAATCGCCTGCACTCACCGGTTCGACGGCAAGACCAGAGCGCCATCTCTCCCCAGTATAAAAATCGCAGGTTGCCAGAGGGTTGTCGTCGTCTCGCCAGCCAGCCGCTTCAGAGCGTCGGCGGTCTGGCGGTAGACGGTGTATGCAGCGGGCGTGTTGGGCGAATGGCTGGTCGCCCAGAGGGGATACTTTTCGTCGATCCAGCCAACCACAAAGAGAGCGCCGATCATCTGCTCCCCCACACGCTGACGGAACGTCTCCACACCTGCCCCGTATAGACCGAAGGGTGTGCCAGGCAACCGTTCCCACACAGCCAGGGCAAAGCCCGCCCCCGCCGCGGCATCGCCCAGCCAGAGAACAGTCTGCCCCGCCTGCACGTCGTCCGCTCCCGCTCCCGTTTCCACCTTCATCTCAGGCCAGCCAGGGGGTCTACCCGCCACAATCAGCGTGCGGCCCTCTTCTTCAGCAAAAGCCGCCGCCGCGTCCACCGCTTCTACTGCCCAATTGTCGTTCCCTGACGGGGCGTAGGGATACAGCCATTTGCCGTCGTCCACGCTTTGCTCAACTGCCGTACCCTCCGCCGTCCAATAAGGACCGATCACCGCGGCCACAGACGGGTCTGCCAGCATCTTTTGCGCCGCGCGTGCTGCATCGCGAGAGGTGTCTATGGCCAGCGGCAGAACGTCGATTCCATCGCTCTCCTGCTCACCAATCGCGGCCCGCATAGCCGCCAGCGCATCGTATCCTTCCTGGCGATAGACCCCCTCAAAGGGTGCGAGCAACCCGATTTTCACCACAGGCCGGGTGGACGCGCAAGAAGAAAGGAGGAGGACAAAAGCGAATAGCGAATAGCGAATAGCGAATAGCGAATGAAAGCGCAGCCGCCCGTTCGCCGTTCGCCGTTCGCTGATCGCCGACCTACGGATTGTACCCATAAATCCGCAAATTCTGTTCGTGCTCGGCCAATGTGCGGGCGAAGACGTGGCGGCCATCTTCGCCGGTGGCGGCGAAGAAGCAATAGACGCTCTGCGCCGGGTTGCGGGTGGCTTCGATGGCGCTGAGACCGGGGCTGGCAATCGGGCCAGGCGGCAGGCCGGGGTTCAGATAAGTGTTGTAAGGACTGACCACCTGGCTGTATTCCTCAATAGTCTGGGGCTTCCACCACCAGTTGCCAGCCACGCCCCGGGCATACTGCACAGTCGGGTCGGCCTGTAAATACGTCCCCCCCACGTCCGCCACACAGTTGCTGTTGAGCCGGTTGACGTAGACACTGGCGATGAGCGGGCGCTCGTCGACCTGCACGGCCTCCCGCTCCACAATCGCGGCCAGATTGATCAGATCCCGCCCACTGAGACCGCTGTTGCCGCCGATCAGTCTGTCGCTGCCCACCCGGTTCTCGAAGTTGTTGAGGAATGCGGCCAGAATCAGGTCCGGTGTGCTGGCATTGACCGGGAAGCGGTAGGTGTCCGGG
>JACQGT010000401.1 GCA_016199425.1 Chloroflexota bacterium | reverse complement strand
GAGCCGCTCCTGCACTGCCGGCCAACGAGCCGCCCGATTGCGCCGCGCTGGCCGGCAGCGGGGCTTGGGCTGCGTAAGACGCTTCGGCCTGTTCAGCCCGAATGGTCTGGGCGCGGAATTGCAGATTCTCCCACTCTTCCTGGCTCAACGGCACCCAATCCCGCACAGTGCGCCCGCTCAGTTTCATTCCCTGATAGAGCAAATAAAAGCGCAGTGCGCCTTTGGGGTCGTCCATCCGTAGCAGATAGGAGCTGACCAGATTGCCCAGATTGTCCAGCGCCAGACTAAAGCGCCGCCGGCGACGGCGACGGGCCAGACCAGCCAGAAAAGTCAAGAGCAGCCAGGCCAAAACCACTGTCAGGATGATTGCCAGAAGCGCAAAGATACGCAGCCACGTCTGCCCGGTGAAAATAAAGCGAGGCGGTGGTGGCAGGAGGTCCATAGAAAATTTTGTGCTTTCCAGATAGCCGGTGCGGTCACTGGCCTGGACAGTGACGATGTGTTCGCCCTGGGCGTAGCTGCTGCTGTCGAGTTGAAAGACGAAGGGCGGCTCTGTGCGCCGTTCTAACACGACCCCATCCACCAGAAAATCCACCGCGCCCACACCGGCCAGCGCATCCACATCCACTGTGACAAATACTTCATCTCCCACATAAACTTTGGAACGGTCGATGCTGGCCTGCACCACCAACGGATCGACGACGTTGACCGTGACAAACTTCTCGCCCCGGTTGCCCGCGCTGTCTTCCACCCGCACACCGACGACGTGGCTGCCCTCCACCAGACTGCTTGTATCCCAGACGTAGCCAAAGGGTTCGCTCTGCGCCACACCCATCAACCGGCCATCAATCGTATATTCGACGGAACGAATCGGCCCCGGCGCGCTGATGGCAGGCAGCAGATCGACGATGCCCGCCACCGTCTGCCCGTCGCTCAGCCCGGGCAGGGCCACATCCACCTGGCCCGGCAGCGCGGTGAGGGTAAAACGGGCGAAGATCGGGCTGCCCACAGTGCCGCTGCCCACAGCGCCCCCACCGGCCAGATTGATGGAAATCGTATGTTCGCCCGAATCCGCGGGCAGGCCGGAGATATAGCGCAGCCGGTAGCCCCGCTCAAAGAGGGAGCCGAGGGTGAGCAGACGCAGACGGGTTGCGGTAGCCGTATCCGTCACAAAAGGTTTGGCTTTGATGCGCAGAGCGTAGGCTTCCATAGCCGCGGCGGGTTGGGATTTGGGGCTAAAGGCGAAAAGGTAGATGGGGATGTTCACCTGATCGGCTCGCGAATAGACATCGGCCAGGGGCAAAGAGGCGATATTTTCCACGCTGTCGGTGACGATCACCACCGCTTTGCGGTTGACTGTGAGCAGTTCGGCCCGGTTGATGGCCTCCACCGTCACCCGGTTGAGGGAGGTGTAGTTGCCCGCCACGCCCAGACCGTCGATGGCGCGCAGCAGATCGTCCCGGTTGCTGGTGGCGGGCTGGGCCACCTGCACACTGTCATCAAAGGTCAATAACAGCCCCTGATCGCCGGCGCGCATCCGCTCGACGAGTGTGCGCAGCCCGGCTTTGATCTCCTCCAAATCGGCTGGCTCTGTGCTCAGATCCACAGCAAAAACAAACCCAATCGGTTGACTTTCATTCGGCTCCAGCACAATCGAAGAGGCAGGCACTTTGCGCCCATCTTCAAAGATCTGAAAATCAGCGGCTGTCAATTGGGGCAGAGGCACGCCCAGATCGTCGGCCACGGCCAGATCGATGACAACCGTCGGAAAACGGGACGCATCCACATTGTCGATGACAATACGGGACGCTCCTTGGGCGTAGACTTGCCACAGAAGAAAGATCGCTGCAATCCCAGCCAGGAGACTGGCTCGCATCAGTTGGACTGCCGTTTGTCTGCGCATAATATGTGGTCAGTCTGAAATCAGTCCTGATCAATCCAAATCAGATAAATCTGCGTCCACTCTTTGCTATTGAACGTCAGCCAGAGTCAGGCGGATGGCGTGATCGTAGAAGGGCGCGATCTGAATGGACTGGGTGGCCGCCGCGCTCTCGCCGGGATAAGCGTCCGGGGCGACCGCGCGCACAGTCACCGGGCGGGGCCCCGCGGGAATGGAGGGCTGCCGGGCGTGGCGAATGTGGAGCAGCACATCCTTCTGCGCGCCGGGAAAGAGAATCGGCCCCGGCCCCAGCGCATACCATTCGGGCGTCAACCCTTCTACAGCCAGCTTGAACTGCGCGCCCGGCACACTCCCCAAATTTTGCACGGTAATGACACCTTCCAGAAGGGTGTCGATAGCCAATCGCGTCTCGCCGAAGTGCAAGCTGACGCTGATGGAGTTGGATGACCCTTCGCTGAGGAAAAAGCGGAAGGTATGCTCTCCCATACGCACCACATCCCGGTCGTAGATGTCTGTGGCACCCCGGGGCGGCAAAATGCGTCCGCTGCCGTCCAGTGGGATCGGCGTCTGGCTCAGATTGACCAGGCGATAGCCCCGGCTGCCGGCGGTGGCAACCAACTGGGCGTGGCGGGCTTCGATGCCTGCGCCCCGCCCGCCTTCCAACACAATATCGTTGCGGGTGTCGCTGCCGATGTGGAAGATGGCCCGATTCAGGGGATACTCTTTACGCCACCCCTCGCGGTCGATCACTTCCACCCGGTTGCGCGTTTCGCGTGCGTTCATAAGCGCCAATTTCTGCCGAATTGTAACCGGCCAGCCAAAAGAAGAAGAGGACGCAGATTTTCATGATCTGAATTGATCTGCGCTGATTTTGGCACAAATTCATCAAGAATCTGCGCTGATCTGCGTAACAATCAGTGTGATCTGCATTCACCCTGGGAAGGCCGAACAGGTACGCCCAATTTGTATTTCGCGTGAGTGTTTGCGATTATACAGACTTTGCCCCGTTTTGTACAATCTGTTTTCTGCGCTGTGCTACGGGCGCATTTCAAGTTGGGGGCCGGGTCTCCGATTCCGGGAATCGACCAAACGAACTCTCTATGCCGGAGATCGCCTGGTCGATTCCCGGAATCGGCCACCCCCACAACAGCGCGCTGTTGGCGATCTGTTCCAGAGTCTCTGCGATCTGCTCCGCCAGGCTGGGCGCAGGCAACTCGATCTGCAGGCCTTCCGGCGGGAGCGAGGCCGGTGTGCGCCAGATGGCCGCAGCCTCCGAACCATCCGCTTCGATCACTTGCTGTAAAGCGTCTGCATCCCGTGTGCCATCCAGCAGAGGCAGCAGATAGCGGCCGTGGGGGGTGAGCGCCACCCGGCGCAGGCGCAGGTCCGTGACAGTCGTCCGTTTGCTGGCTTCCCAGCGCGCCCAGCCACTCGCCAGGGGTCGCGTCCGAATTTCCGTCGTAAACGAGCCGGGGTGCAGATGAAAGGAGACCAGTTCGCCGCTGGTGCAATAGGCTGCGAGCAAATTGGCCGCCAACAGCCGCCGGTCCTCTGCCTGCCGTTCTGGGTCAGCCCCGGTCAAAGCGGCATAGAGTTCGGCGCGCAAATGGGGGTTCGTCTCCATCAATTGCACATAGGCCATCTCTTGCGCTTCAGCCAGGGTAGCCCGCCGCGGCCAAATCGACTTGAGATGAGTAAAAGCCACAATCGTCACCGGGTGGTCGGTCGTCAGCTTTGCCCCATCCCCGGCCACAAATTCCACCGACGCCGCTTCCGGGTCTGTGCCGGGGGCGAGCAATCCTCTGGCGTGGGAGGCAAAATAGAGCCGATCCAGCACCTCCAGGTCGATGGCTGGGGACAGAGCCACCTCATCCCGGCAGAGCAGAGAACGGCGGAAGGTGCGGTTGACCACAAAGTCCAGATATTGGCCCACATCCCCGTCGGACTGGGCCATGGCGCTCAGATTGGCTGCCACCTCTTCGGGCAGGGATGTGGGTAGCCCTGTACCAAATTCGGCATCGGCCACGTAAGTCAGCCCGTGCTGCCCGGCGTGGGCCAGAAATTCGTGAAAATAGCAAGGGGCGTTCACCGCCTCCAACTCGTCGTGGAGAAAGAGCGAGTCGGCCCGGTCCGGCATATTAAGAATCCCGTGAAAGTAGCCGTTGAGCAGATGCTCGTAGGCCGCGGGATAGGAACTGAGCCGGAAGGAGGCCGCACCTGTAGCCTTGACCAGAAAGCCGATCAACTCCCTGGCCGCAGCCGCCCGCTGCCCCGGCTCGTCGATCTCCCGGATGTGGTAGAGCATCATCCGGCGCATGGCTTCCATCATATGCCAGCCGGGATAGGTGTTGTAGCTGACGTAGGCCACGCCGTTGGGCGTCAGCGCAGCGCGGCAAATGGACAAGAGCGCCGAACGCACCGGCTCGGCCACCCAGGAATAAATGCCGTGGGCGACGATATAATCGAACTGGCCCAAAGCACCTTCCCAGGCGGCCAGGTCCAAATGGTGGAGTTCCACATTGGGTACGCCCAACTGGGCAACGAGGCCGCAGCCCTCGTCGATCTGCCGGGCCGCATAATCGATCCCCACAAAACGGGCGTTGGGCAAGGAGAGGGCCATGGGGATCAGATTGTAGCCCGCCGCGCAGCCGATCTCCAGCACCCGGCAGCTCTCGACGGGAGCGCTGGGGATGCCGCGCAGCCGAGCCACTGTCGCCAGCACGTCGGGATGGGTAAAGGCGTAGGACCAGCCGCCGTAGGGGACGCGATCGTAAGGGGTCATCTCAGCCTTCCAGTAGAGCGGCCAGGGCCAGCCATTCCAGCCGCTCCCGCACAATCCGAGCCACCCGCTCGGCCAGTGGAATCTCCGGACCGCCTGCATCTTCTGTCTTGATGTGCCAGTGGCCCTCCTGCAAAGGCCCGCCCAGCAGCTCGTGGCAGAGGTCGTCTACTGTGCGGGTGCCGTCCAAACGCAGCAGCAGATAGCAGTCCGGCTCGTCCAGGAGTACCCGCTTGTGGAGCAGATTGCAGATGCTCCTACTGTTCTGGCGCACCTGCCAGCGCGCCCAGCGGCTGGCAACCGGTCGCTCCGAGACGGTTGTCGCCAGCGCCGGCGCGTGGCGGTGGAGTTCGATGAGCACCGGGCTGATGGAATAGGCTTTCAGCACATTGGCCGCCAGAACCTGCGCGTCCTGTCCGTAGGTCGGACTAACAGTCCGACCTACAAGCGTGGCAAAGGGCACGCGCCGGGGCCACACATCGCCGAGATAATCAAAGGCGGCGATTGTCAGCGGGTGGTCCGTGGAGAGAGAGGCACCGTCCGGGCTGATATATTTGGTGGTAGGCCGGGCTCCGTCGGGCCGCTCCACAGGCTCCGAGCGGGCATTGGAGGAAAGGCAGAGGGACGCGACAGTCTGCATAGAGGGTTTGCCCGACAACGCCACTTCCTTGTGACAGACCAGAGAGCGGCGAAACATCCGGTTGCGCACAAAGTCCAGATATTGCTCGGCCTCCACCCGGCCGCGGGCCGACCCCTGAATCACCTTCGCTACGCTCTCCGGGATGTTGGCCGCCAGCATACTGGCGAATTCCGTGTCGCCCAGATATTGCAGCCCCGCGGCCTCGCACTGATCCACAAATTCGCGCAGATAAAAGGGGCGGTTGACTTCCTCCAATTCGTCGTGCAACAGCCCGGCATTGGAGCGGCCCGCTTCGTCGCCCAGATGCTCCCGGTAGTCGTGGATCAATTGGCGATAGGCTTTGTAGAAGCCGCTGTAGGGGACAACCCGGGCCTCCCCCGTTTCGGCCAGCAGGTCGATCCAGCGCCGGGCCTCCGCGGCCCGTTCCAGCGGGTTTTGGATGCGCCCGGTGTGAAAGAGCATTCCCTCGCGCAGGGCGTTCATAAAATGGCCGCCGGGGTAGACGTTGTAGCTGATGTAGCCGATGCCGTTGGGGGTGAGCAGCCGCCGGTAGACGGCCAGCAGTTGATCGCGCACGGGCTGGGGCACCCAGGAGAAGAAGCCGTGGGCAATGATATAATCGAAGCGGCCCAGAGAATCATTCAGCGCCATCACATCCAGCGCGTGGAGAGCCACATTCCCCGCGCCCAAGTCCAAGAGGGCTTTGCGGCCCGCTTCGATCTGCCCCGGCGCAAAGTCGATGCCGACAAATTCGCTGCGGGGCAGGTTCAGCGCCATGGCGATGAGGTTGTAGCCCTGGGCACAGCCGATCTCTAGCACCCGGCACTTGTCCACAGGCGACGGGTTGAGGCCCATCAGGCTGCCGACAGTTGCCAGCAGGCTGGGGTGGGTTTCCGAGTGGGTGAGACCGTCGTAGGGTACTTCGTCGTAGCTGACAGTCAGGCCGGGCGCGGCTGCGGCTTGCCAGGTCATGCGGAGCGCCCCCTCTGCCGCCGCTGCCAGGCATAGAGCAGCAGATTGTGACCCCACTCCATCCCTGCCCGAATCTCTTCGCGGGACGCGGCCCCGCTACGCCGTTCGCCCTGCCAGAGACAGCCGTAATCGCAGGTAGAGAGTACAACCCCGCCGTCAACGCGCAGTTCGGGCGCGCCCTGGCTTTCGTAACCGTCCGGCGGGCGGGCAAAAAAGAAGGGTTCAGAGAGGAGAGGTGCGTGGCGTTTCACCACCTGGGGCCGGCTGCCCAACGCGCTGATCAGAACGGCAAAGGAGTCGTTGGCTCTGGGATTGGCCCCGCCCTCCCGGTGGCAGCTCTCTACAAAGAGCGTGCCGCCCTTGCGCACAAAATCGTAGAGATTGTTGACCTCCGCCACTTCCAAATCAAAGTTCTCCTTCGCCACCAGACAAATGAGGGTATACTCGCCCAAATCGCCGCTCAGGTCGATGCCCTCGTTGACCAGCACCCGCATCTCCGGCTGCATACTCACACTGCGCGCCAGGTGGTAGAATCCCCGCCCGTGGCTGGGGTCATCCAGTCGGGAGAGATAGGCAATCCCGACCAGCAGGGTAGCACGAGCCAGGGCAGCCACTTCTGGGCGAAAGCGCAGGTCGATCTCGTTGAAGCCGGGACGGTAGAAGTCAGCCGCGTTGGTGATGGGCGTCTCCCGCCCCTGGCGCGGGATGCGGGCCAGCTCCACCTGGGGGGTGTCGGTGCGGTCCACAACTGTCTCCACGTTATAGCCTGTGTGGACGAAGAAGGGGTTGTCCGCGTACTGGCCGTTCTGGGGCTGGGGGCGGCTCTCGTCGTAGGTGAGCAGAAGGTGCAGCACGCCATCCCGATACTTGCCCAGATCGTAGGCCGCGGGCTGATCCACAAGTATCAGATTGCCGGAGGGGTCGATGGCCGCGCCGGGCAGAATATAGACGGTCTGGCTGGCTGGTTCGCTGGCGATGATCTCCAGCCCAGCCAAGATCCCCACGCCGTGGCCATTGAGCGCGTGGACTCGCTGCTGGTAGCGATGGTATTCGTGGGCCTCTTGCCATACCTCCGCAGTGACGGTCATGCCGTCAAAAGCGCTGATGCGTCGGCCCGGGTTGTGACGGAGAAGAGAGGGTAGGGTCATAAAATCGTCTCAATCTGCAACGCGTACGTCGTATGCACCGGTTTCTCTTTGTCGATGATGGCCGAAATCCGCTGTCGCCAAACCCCCACCCCGGCCCTCCCCCTGAGAGGGAGAGGGAGTGGATTGGGGGCTGGGGGGCCGTCGCCCAGCAGGTCGGCGGGCAAACGCACAACGACCGTGAAGGTGTGGGGGTGATTCTCCCGACCCAGAGCGATGCTGTTGCCCAGTTCCGCCCGCTTGCCCACCACAAAGTTGTCGGCCCGATGCTCGATAATCTGCACCTGACCGCCGGTGTAAATTTCCAGATACTCCTGCAACCCCCTGGCCGTGCCCCGTTTCTGATAGAGGCGGCGGGCTGCTTTGAGCAAAGCCCGGCGTTGAGGCTCAGGCCATTCCGGGTCAAGCGTCAAGTCGAGCCAGGAAGCCAGCCAGGGCAGCATATCCGCCGGGGTCACAGATGGATCGAAATAATAGGGAACCTGGCGAATCTGCTGGCTGATGGGGGCCAGGAAGCTCTCAAAGAGCATCAGAAAGCGGCCCATCAGTTCATCCCGTGTGTAGAGAGAGGGCAGGTAACGGACATAGCTGCTCTTGGCCGAGACTGCGATGGCCAGACTCTCCTCGTCGCGAATCACCGCTCCTTTGTCAGCCGCGCCGGCCAGCAAAACAGCCGTCACATTCAGCGTTTGCTCTGTGGCCGTGGCCTCGACAACGGTGCGCAGGGCATACTCGTAGGTCTCGCCGGAAAGCACGCCAGCGACAAAATCGAAAGTCAAAAAGATGTCGCCGTCGATTATGCGGGTGTTTGGCCCGTTGGGGCCATCCCCGCAGAGGCGGCTGCTGTTGTCGAAACGCAACCCTTCGGGAACGCGCACCTCCAGAGCGCAGGAGGCCAGGTCGATCCGCGGCTGGACGCGCACAAAGAGAGTGAGATGTTCACCGGGGAAGCGGCGATGAAAATCAGCCACCAGCGCCACCTGCGCCTCGTCCGGGCGGGGGGTGACAAGGCGTTGGCTGCGCTTGGCTGGCTGCGCGGTGACACTGCGCGTTGCCAACGCATAGGCTATCGCTTCGTTGTCAGCTTCTGTCTGCTTTGCCACACGCCTGCCTTATCGATTGGTTGATTGGTTGATTGGTTGGCTGGTCGTGACT
>JACQGT010000400.1 GCA_016199425.1 Chloroflexota bacterium | reverse complement strand
GTCCCCAGTTCAAGTCTGGGCCTCGGCACCACAATATCCCCGGCCTGGTGGGGGATCGTCTAATGGCAGGACACCGGCCTTTGGAGCCGTGAATCGGGGTTCGAGTCCCTGTCCCCCAGCCAACAGCCGGGGGGGTCCCACCCTCCCCGGCTGATTTTTCATCAAAAGAATAGCGTGTCATGGCGCCTATAGCTCAATGGCAGAGCGCTTGATTGTGGATCAAGAGGTTACGGGTTCGAGCCCCGTTAGGCGCCCCAAAATTCAGGAAATGTAGTGGTCACCCGGTAAATGCGGGTGACCACTATTTTGTTAATGTGCTGCGCAGCCGATACGGGTTTTTGACGGATGAATAAAACATCCGTAGGGGCGCTGCTTGCTGCGCCCTCTGGCGTAGGGGACGCGACGGGTGTACCACAACAACGACAGCGTATTATCTTTGGCTGCTTGCTGCGCCCCTACGCGGTCAGCGGCCATTCCTCATAGCTGGCCTGGGCCTGTTTTATCAACTGGTGGAGCAGGAAGCGGAATTGTTCACCCCGAATGTTGCGTCTGCATAGAACCATCTTCACCGCGCTTTCCACCGCGGCGTGAACATCCCGCCGGTGAGAGCGGGTCCAGTCCACTTTCACATTGCCCCGCGCGGACTGCACCACATCCCACATATCGCAGACGATGACGAGTTTGAGCGGGTCGTCCGGGTCGATGAAGCGCGCTTTGATTGCTTCCCGCCGGTTTTTGGTGGTGATCTGGCCCGCTTCGTTCCACTCGGTCGGGTCGGTGGTCACATTGCCGGTGCAAGGGGCGGTCGATCTATCCGCCGTGCCGACGCCGGTAGCCCAGGGCTTCCAGCCGTTGCAGGGTGGTTTCCTCAAAGGTGGATTCGGTAGCGGTGGTGGGCATATCGAGGGACTCTCTCAATCAACCAATCAATCAACCTACTCCTGTACCACCACCGCAGTGACCATCCCAAACATCCCGTGGGCCGACTCGGCGTGGGAGAGGATGTGGCAGTGGAAGGCCCATGCGCCCGCCGTGTGGCAATCGACAATCACATCGTAGCGTTCGCCGGGGGCTACGTTCAGTGTGTCGCAGTAGTAGGGCTGGGGCAGGGGCCAGCCATCTTTGCTGATGACCAACTGTTCCAGCCCGTGCAGGTGCATGGGGTGGATCATCACCCCTTCGTTCATATAGCGAATGCGAATCTTATCGCCCAATTTGGCAATAATCGGCTGGGTGTAGGGAAAGGACTTGCCGTTGAGGGTCAGGCCAATGCCCACGTCGTTGAGAACCAGCGTATAGTCCCCACTGACTTCCGGCTCGTTGCTCTTGTCTGCGGGTTCGATGATAAAGGCCCCGATCAGCCCTTTGGAAACCTGCTCCAGCGCGTTGTGGTGGGAGTGGTACATATGGGAGCCGGAGTTGCGGGTGGTGAACTCGTAGGTGTAGCTCTCGCCGGGTCTGATCGGCGGCTGGGTGATGTAGGGCACGCCGTCCATATTGTTGGGGACCGTCACCCCGTGCCAGTGGACGCTGGTGCTCTGGCCCATCTCGTTGTGGACGATAATGCGCACACTGTCGCCTTCGGTGATGCGGATTTCCGGGCCGGGGACGATGCCGTTGTAGGTCATGGCCGCCACAGTCTTGCCCGGCTCCACTTCCCAATCGACTTCCTGGCAGGTCAGCTCAAAGACTTTGACGCCGTTTTCTTCCCGATATTCCAGGGGCGTGCCCCAGAAACCGTTGCTGGGGTCGATGCCGTCCAGGAAAATTTTCACACCCTCCTCGTGCATGCGGTCCATCTCTTCCCAGCCGCTTTCGGTCTGTGCTGCCGGGGCCGCAGGGGCAGCCGGCGCGGCGTGGGTATCGGCCTGGGCCACGGGCGCGGGTGTGGCCGTGGGTTCGACTGTGGGCGTGGGAGGTGCCGGTGTAGCCGTAGGTTCTGGGGTGGGGGTCGGCGGCGCGGCGGCCCGGGTGGCTTCGGCGGGCACAGCAGAAGGGTTGCGACAGGCGCCGACGGTCAGGCCAGCCCCGGCCACGCCGGCCACTTTGAGAAAATTACGACGGGAAAGAGGCGAACGATTCATAACGGATAGCTCCTCGCAAATGATAGGGTCAGGCTACAAGCGACGCATCAACTCCTCAATTGACACGCAAACTGCCCGCGCACGAGCAGTCTTCCACAGTATAGCACAGCCTATTTCGCCTTTTATACTGTAAACACGAACGGTTTTCCACCTGTCCAGTTGGCGGGGAGGGGGAATGCGGAATGCAGAAGTTGGAATGCGGAATTGCTCGTTCCTACGCTCCTGCGTGGGGACGCTCCCCGGACGCTCTGCGTCCCCACCACCCCCTGACCCATCACTGGCGGATGTGGCGGGTCGTCCGGTTCTGATTCCGGGAATGGAGCGCTACCAGTCTGTAGACCAGAGATCGTCTGGTCCATTCCCGGAATCGAGCGCGCAACCTTCCCCTTCCGCCCACATTGACACACCTGACGGCGGGAATTACAATGCGGGAGACGTTCTACGCCCAAAGTTGCTCAGTCCGCAAAGGCAGCGCCCAATGACAAACGAGCAATCCCTCCCAGAAGGCTCTGTCATCCACCAGCCCGGCTGGCAGGTCGGGACAATCAATCAGACAGTTGTAGTCCAAAGCGGCGCGGCTACGGAGGAACTCACCCCCGCACGCCTGGCGGAAGTCGAGGCGCGCTACCGGGCGCAGGTGATCGAACGCTACAACCGGCTGGGCTTTGCCGGTCTGGGCGTGGGCGACCTGCGCCTCTCCGATGTGGCCCTGGACGACGTTTTCGTGCGCCTGACGCTGACGGTCGAAAGGACAGTGCGGGAGCCGATCCCGCTGGAGGAATGGGAGCGGGAAGATCGTAGCCGCAATCCCTTCCGTCGCGGGGAGAAGAAAGAAGACGACCGCCCCCGCGAGCGCATTATTACCGTCCAGGAACCCATCAGTCTGAGCGACGCCCTTTCCCAGCACGCGCTGATTGTGGGTGAACCGGGCGCGGGCAAGAGTACACTCCTGCGCTGGCTGGCTGTGACCTTCGCCGCGAGTAGCCAGCGGGGTGCGGATCGTCTCGGCTCCCAGGCCGACGCTGACCGGCTGCCCCTGCTGGTGGAGTTGGGTCGCCTGCCCGCTGCCTATCTGCAAGCCGAGAGCCGGGAGACGCCCAACTGGAAACTCTTCCTGCCCGAACACCTGACGAAACAGCCGCCCTTTGACGACATCCCCGCGCCCTTTCTGGCCCAGACATTGGCCGCAGGGCGCTGTCTGCTCCTCTGCGACGGGCTGGACGAGATCGCCGACCTCTCGGCCCGGCGACGCATCGCCGACTCCCTGGCCGAGTACGCGCGCAGCAGTGCCAACCGCCTCGTCCTCAGCAGTCGGCCCGCGGGTGTGAGCGGCAGCGAAGGCAGCCTGGGTTCCCGCTTCCAGCGGCTGACTATCCAGCGCTTTACGCCGGAAGATGTGCAGCGCTTCTTCGGCTTTTTGTACGCCCAAAACCCGGAGCTTACGCCAGAGGAGCAGAAGAAAGAAGCAGACGCCCTCTTTCGCGCAGTGAAAGCGGCACCCAAAACCCTGGAACTGGCGATAACCCCGCTGCTGGCGGCCCTTCTGCTCGTTATTTGGAACGAAAACGCTTATCTGCCCGAACGCCGGGTGGAACTCTACGAACGCTGCTGCCAGATGCTCATCGAAAGCTGGGAGGCCCATCACGACGTAGCCTACACCGGCGTTCTGCGGGACATCGGCTGGGAGCGCCATTTGCGCCTGCTCGCACCCCTGGCCTACGCCATCCACAACGGCGGCCAGCGCACCGACGCCGAAGGGAGTGAACTGATCCCCGTCCTGGCCCAGGCTATGCAAGCCGAGGGGCTGGCCGCCCCCGCCTCGGCCACGCTGGAAGCCGAGAGGTTTCTGCGTACCCTCAGCCTGCGCTCCGGTCTGCTCCAATTCCTGGGCGGCGACCGCTACGGCTTCCCCCACCTGACCTTCCAGGAATACCTGACCGCCCGCCATATCGCGGCCCAGCCCGACCCGGACTATATCGATCTGGTCATGCTCCATCTGCACAAGGCCTGGTGGCGGGAGGTGCATTTGCTGGCGATTGGGCATTTGGCGACGGATAACGAAGGCGCAGAAAAGGCGTCACAGCTAATGTATATGATTCTACGTATTTATGAGCCACCTTTTCAGATGTTGCGCCCGATTGCGCTTGAGCATCGACTTCGACGACTAGAAACTTTGTTTACCAAGTTTTTTCCGCCTGGCAAATGGGCGCAATTCGGAGCTCGGCTTGTTTTTCTGCCTAAATTAACGTTAGCACATCTGAACGCGGGTCAAGTAGTCTTTCGCCGTTTTGTGACAGGCTGGTATTCGATTGACTTTAGAATCATTGCACGTACTGCCTCTCTGCACCGACAGCCCTGGATACTGTTACGTCCGATTGTTCGCGACTATAACATCACCACCAATACCTTCATGTGGAAGGATGGGTGGTATGAACTTTCAGCCTTTGCCGAGCGATTTGAAAGCCAGCTCCGTACAATTCTGCATACTTGGGTGAAATGTGTCTCCCAGCTTGGACTACTACCCCAATTAATATTGAATGGCGCAGCAGAAAAGTCTGGGTGGCAGATCGAACGTCGGTTGGCTTGGGTATTGGCGCGTGAATTTACCTTCGTAGCGACTGAATTTTCTACCTATATATCCCTTAGTACAAACTCTAACTTGTGTCGTACATTAACGAGATACGCACAACATCTTTTTCTGCGGACTGTTCTTGATCCCGGCTACAGTGAGGAAAGTAATGCAGGTCCGTTGGATGCGGCGGCCAAATGCATTGGTCAAAGGGGTGAGTTGCCAACGGATATGGTAACGGTGCTAGTTGACACGTTGAGCCATAAAAATTTCCAGGTGAGGAAAGCAGCGTTCAGCAGTCTGATTTGGTTGGGTCAAGGGTCGGAAGAAGTTATGTCAATGCTGGTAGGATCGTTGGGTAATTCGCATTCCGATATGCGTAGTGCGGCAGCCAGCAGTCTGAGCGAGTTGGGAAAGGATTCAGAGAAGGTGCTAGAGGCGCTGGTGGCCTCGTTGGTTGATGCTGACTCCGGCGTGCGTCATGCGGCAGCCATAAGTCTGGGCGAGTTAGGACAGGGGTCGGAGAAGGTGTTAGGGGCGCTAGCGGCTTCGTTGGATGACGCTGACTCCGGGGTGCGTCGTGCGGTAGCCAGCAG
>JACQGT010000390.1 GCA_016199425.1 Chloroflexota bacterium | reverse complement strand
GGCCCGGCGGCAGGCGGCCAGAACAGCCGCTTGGGCAACGGGGGGGCGTACAGCGCTCCTTTGCCCTACAATCCGATTGTCACGCCGGTGATGGATCACGTGGACGAGTTGATCCTGGCAACCCTGGCCGAGCGGGAAGTGGTTGTCGATGTGGATGCGACAGTGGCGCTGCAATTGACGGTTACAAACGGCGGCGATCTGGTCTCCAGTTTCAATGTGGTGGTGGAGGGCTGCGACCCCAGTTGGGTTGTGATTTTGCCTGCCCAGATCAACCTGAACGAAGAGGCGTCGGGGATCGTCACCGTCACCATCACGCCGCCCCGTCTGCCCAGCAGTTCATCCGGTCGCCATTTTCTCGCCATCAGCATCACTTCGCCAGAGTATACGGATCGCTACACCCAATTGGGCTGCGCGCTGACCATCAATCCCTATCACGAGGTGTTGATCGGTGATCTCTCGCGCAAGAAGCAGGAGTCCACCTACAACAATCCGGTCAGCGAATCGGACTTTGCCATTGCCAACAATGGCAACTGCGCTGTGCAGGTGCAGGTGGAGGGGCGGGACGACGAGCGCAGCCTGGAATTTGAGTTCTTTCTACCCAATGTGAACCTGACCTTTGCCCGCCAGGCTGAGCTGCGCCTGGCCCCCAGCGATGCCCAGGAAATCACAATGTTTATTGAACCCCATCAGCGCCGGCTGATCGGTCTGCGCAATAAGAGCTACCAGTTTACGGTCACGGCCACACCCCTGGGCGGTCAGCAGTTTCCCCGCACCATCGCCGGACAACTGATCTCCCGCCCTCTCATCGGCAAGTGGACGATTCTTTCCACATTTTTGCTTCTGCTGATCACGCTGATCATCATTTTTTCGCCCGCGGTCTACGAGTTTGATGTAGAGCCAGCCATCGTCTCGGCGGGTACACCCGTGGCTCTGCATTGGGAAGCCTCGCGCTTTGCCAACGTAGAATTGGCGGGACCCGATGTGGTCAATCTGCAACCGGAACCTCACGGCACTGCTGTGGTAATGCCGATCCGCTCGACCACATATATCATCCAATCTCACAATCTGCTCTCGCGCATCGGCATTCCATCCATCTTTCGGGATACAATGGAACGCCAGATTTTTGTGACGCCGGTCAGCCCGGAGATTCGGCTGTCGGTGGATCGGGAGAATCTGGTGCAGGGGGAGTCGGTGGTGGTAGCCTGGCAGATCGGGCGGGCCGACAAGGCGACTCTCTTTATCAACGGCAACCCCCAGGCCCTGCCCACCGAGCAATTTGTCGGCTCCCTGGCCCTGGAACCAAAGACCGATACGGTCTTTCGCATCGAGGCGGGCAACCCATCCGTCGAAAATCCGGTGGCGGCCCAGAGCAGCGCGTCGGTCACTGTGTGGACGCCCACGCCTACGCCCCTGCCCAACCCGCAAGTGCTGGTCTTTGATGTGCAGCCCACGACCGTTATGGCCGGGGACCCCGTCAACGTGACGTGGCGGGTGTTGAGCGCTCCCTCGGTCAGCATCGAAGGTATCGGCGCGGAGCTGCCGCCGGAGGGCAGCCGCCAGGTCTTCCCCACCCAGAACACCACCTATCTGCTGCGGGCCACCACCCTGGGCGGCGATGCCTTTAGCCAGGAGGTGGGGGTGACAGTGTTGCCCCAACCCACGGTCACGCCCCTGCCCAACGCACCGGTCATCGAGTTCTTCCTGGCCAGCCCGAAAGAGGTGGTGCAGGACGAGTCCCAGCGCATCACTCTCACCTGGTCCATCAAAGGCACTTTGACCGATGTGAAGGTCTTTAGCCCGGATGTGGCGCTCAATACCACCTTTACCCGCACGGGCAAGTTGCCGGTGACAGTGAACAAAACGACATTCTTTATTCTGACGGCAACCAATCAGGACCAGAGTATTACGTCTCAGGTGGATGTGACAGCCCTGGAACCCACACCCACGGCCACGCCCATCCCCACGGCTACACCCATGCCCACGGCCACGCCTGTTCCCACGGCAGTGCCAGCACCCAAGATCGTCTTCTTTGGGGCACAGAGTGGCGCCACACCCGCCAATCTGGACGAGGTGAAACAGACCGGCACCAACCAATACGAAGTGACGGTTGGCGCTCTCTTGAAAATTAGCTGGTCTGTCAACACTGCCACCGCATTGATTTTGGATGGGAAAGGCACCCAAACCCTGAACTTTGGCACCAGACCCTTTGAAGGGGAGTTGATTCTACAATACGACGGAACCATTACGGAGTTTGTCCTGACCGCCACCAACGACCCGGCGGGCAACCCATCCACCGCCACGAGCGGCAGCGCCAACATTAAGATCACCGCCAAAGAGATCATTCCGTCCAATCCATTTAACCTGTTGGGCGTGGTGGACGGAACTGGCGCCAACGCACTGACCTGGAGCTATGCCGCGCAGGATCAGCAGCGCATCTCCGGCTTTCGTCTCTACCGCGCCAATGTGAGCGATATGAACTTCGCGGCGGTGGCCGAAACCGGACCGCTGGTCACCAACTTTACAGACACAACCCTGCCCAATTGTGGGCGAGTCTATTTTGTGGTGGCTACCTACCGGGACATCAGAAATAACGTTTTGGAAACCGGACCCAGCCCGACCAGTTGGTTCAGTCCCAATTGCTGAAATCCATCAAAAGCGGACGCAGATTAAAAAATGAAACAAAGATCAGCGCAGATCAATTCAAATCATGAAAATCTGCGTCCCTCTTTTCGTCTGGCTGGTAGTACAAATCCGTAAATTCCGTAATCTGTGTTCTCTCTTTTCAGAGCAATCCATGCCGAGAATTTCCGCAGCCGTTCAACCTGGACAGAAAAATTCCCTTTGGCGTCTGCCTGCGGCTCTGCTGGCCGCGCTGCTTTTGGTTGGGCTGCTGTTGACCGGGCTGGCCGCCGCCCAGGAGCAGACGCGTCTCCCATCTGCTATGGGTTTCAGCGAACCCGCGCTGCTGCCCCGCCAGGCGATTACGCCCACAAACACAATCCTGCCGGAGATTCCGCAAAGCTCTGGGCTGCCCGGCCCGGGACGCGCCCTGGCGACAGCGGAGATACCCGCTTGGGTGGCCGATCTGCTGGTGCAGGGCGGACCAGAGGGCGTGACGAACGGCCAGGTGATCGTCTGGAAGGATGTGGAATCCGGGCTGGCCGCCGATGGACAGGCGGTGAACGGGGGGCTGATCACCTATGCCATCAGCGTCACCAACAACACCACCACCACCATCCGCAACATCTCTCTGCTGGATGTGCTGCCCCGGGGCGCGCTCCAGGAGCCTATCGAGTGCATCCCCAATATCGCCTGCCAAAAAATTGTGGAAGCCCAGGAGATTCCCGAACCTCTGGGCGGCACGATTCTCGTCACCGAAACCCGGCAGATCAGTTGGACGATTGCCTCGGTTGCGCCGGGGACCAGTGCGGTGCGCCGTTTCCGCGGGCGGCTGGTGGGGCAGACCGACGGCTCTGTTCTCAAGAATCAGGCCTTTGCCACCTACGAGGCAAACGGTGCGCCCCAGGCTGTCAGCAGCAACGAAACCCAGACAATCGTGAAGGTGGATGCCCTGTTGGGCGCGGGCGCTACGATGGCCCGGGCCGCCACCTGGTTTTCCAGTGACCGGGGCGGTACACTGAGCCTGGACTGGGGTGATTTTGATCGGGACGGCGATCTGGACCTGGCGCTGGGGTCGTCGCTCGGCACAACAATCTACCGCAACGAGGGGGGGCGACTGCGCCTCTTCTGGGCCAATAGCCGCCCCACCTACGGCGTGCGCTGGGGTGATTTCAACGGCAACGGCACGCTGGAACTGGTCGCGGTGGGGGATGGCGGCACAGAAGGTCTGAATTATGTGTACACGATTGCCGGCACCAGCGTGCAGGAGTCGGCCCGCTTTACCTCTACCCATCCTTTTGTGCGGGTGGTGGCCGGCGACTTCGACCGGGACGGCGATCTGGACCTGATTCTGAGCACCAATGCCATCAACGCGGCCTGCCCTGTGCAGATGTACAAGAACAGCGGCGGTGTGTTCACGCGCCCGACCGATGCCAACGGCGGCTGCGTCAGCACCCGGGCCACCGCCGCGCTTGCGGCCGGCGACTGGGACAACGACGGCGATCTGGACCTGGCCCTGGGTCTCTTCCCCAATTCTGTCCAGCTTTTTGTCAACGACGGCACGGGTCTCTTCCCTGTGGCCCAACACCGCATAATCGATACATCGGCTACCTTTCTGCCCTATGACTTCGCGTGGGGTGATTTTGATGGGGACGGCTATCTGGACCTGGCCGCGGCCTACCCTCTCTTGCGCCAGGCCCGTATCTATCGCAATCTGAGCGGGAACGGCTTTGCTACCTTTGCCACCCTGCGCACGGACCGCTTTCTCATCCCCTTTAGCCTGGACTGGGGCGATTTCACCGGGGATGGGCTGCTCGATCTGGCCGTCGCCAATCTGTCGCCGCTGATCTACGAGCAGACGCCCGCGGGCTTTGTCAGGCGGCCACAACTGACAGTGGACAATGTGCGGGGGCAGATTTGGAGTCTGCGCGGGGTGGATTTGGACGGGGACGGCGATCTGGACCTGGCCGTGACCAACCGGGACGGGCCGAGTCTGATGTTTACCAATTTCGCCCCGCTTCTCAAGACGACGCTGACACCTGTCCCGGCTACGACGATCATCACCGATAGCCGGGCCACCGCGCCCGCCTCATCTGTGGCCTGGGGCGATCTCAACGGCGACGGTCTGGCCGATCTGGTTTTAGGCGCTGGCCCGTCCAGCGCAGGACCCAACGCGCTCTCCTCCAAACTCTATTACAATACCCGTGGGGTCTTCAACCGCAACGACGAGATTGCGATTGGCGGTTTTGGCCCCCACGCCCTGGCCCTGGCTGACGTGGACAACGACAACGCCATCGATTTGGCCGTGGGCACAGCCCAGGGCACGTCTGTCTATCTGGCCGGCGCGTTTGGCAGCGCGGCGTGGAGTTCCAACCCGCCCCACGTGGCCACCACAGCCCTGGCCTGGGGGGATTACGACGACGACCAGGACCTGGATTTGTTGGTTGCCAGCAGCGATGGCCCCCTGCGTCTCTATGGCAACCTGCAGAGCGTGGGCGGCGCTGATCTGTTGACCACCGATCCGGTCTGGACTTCCAACGAAATCGCCAATAGCCAGGCCATTGCCTGGGCCGATCTCAACGGCGACAATTATCTGGACTTTGTAGTGGGCAACAGCGGCCAGCCCAACCGCATCTACATCAACCAGCGGACCGTCGATGCCAATCTGACCTCCTTTGTTCCCCTGAACTGGAATGTGCCGGCGTTCGACACCCGGGCTGTGGCCTGGGGTGACTACGACGGCGATGGGGATTTGGACCTGGCCGTGGGCAATTATGGCGAGAGCAACCTCATCTATGAAAATCGGGGCGTCGTTGGGGGGCTGCCCATCTTCTCGTCCACGCCCATTTGGGTTTCCAGCGAGACGAGCAGAACCACCTCCCTGGCCTGGGGGGATTGGGACAACGACGGCGATCTGGACCTGGCCGTGGGCAACGACGGCGAAGCGGATCAGGTCTACGTCAACCGGCGCGACCCGCTGGTCCCCACCAGCAGCGCCCAGCTTGCCTGGCTCTGGTCTTCTGCCACGGCCCAGCGCACCTCCGGCGTGGCCTGGGGTGATGTGGACAACGACGGCGATCTGGACCTGGCCGTGAGCCAGTTGGGCGACAGTAGCAATGGCTACAACGGCTATTACGAGAACACGACGATTGTGGCTGCCCACCTGCAGGACGAGTACCGCTCTGCCATCCCTCTGGTCATCAATCCCGCCTATCTTGCGGTGGGTCGTCCGGGGGGAAGCGGGCCGGCCGCGCTCTACGCCGCGCCGGCCATTCTCTCCGGCCCCAAGCAGCCGACTGTGACTGTGCCTTTCCGCATTTACGACCCGGATGGGATTCGCAATGTACCCGGCTCGAATGGCATCGGCGCTTCCATCCCCATCACCCGGCTGATTTACGAATACTCGCTGGACGGCGGTGGCCGTTGGCAGCGGGCCACAGGCGTTTTGAGCAACACCAGCAGCGCCGGGTCGGCCACGTCTCAGGAGTTTACGGGTGTTGGATCCCAGACGACGGCTCTTTTCGGGTTGGCCGCCGGGACAGCAAAATTTGAGCTAAAGTACGACGGGACAACTCTCTTCACCGTCTGGCTGTTGGACGCCCAGGGCAATTTGTTAGGGCTATTGGCCGAAAAAGTCGGTGCATTTGACGGAACAGCGGAGCTGAGTATCCCGGCAGATGGCTCGTATCGATTGCGCGTAGTGGGCAATGGGCAGTGGAGTGTCAAGATTCAAACATCTGTGGCCGCCTCGCTTGGATTCGTCACCCCTACCCGTTTGGGCCAAAGCTACGCCTTTATCTGGAACGCCCAGGCCGACGCCGCCATCAGCGAGAACGCCCGCTTCCGCATTGGATTGGTGCAGGGCGATAGTGTGGGGCCGGTCAAGCAGGCCAGCACGGCCGCGGTCAGCCCCCCCTTCCGGGTGCGGGGCACCACCTGTGTCTGGCCCCGGGGACTGAGCTTCCGCCTGAGCAAAGAGAATCCCAATCCCCAGGAGAGCGTCGCCTTTACCGGTCTGCTGGTCGAAGGCACGGGTGTGATGACCTTTACCTGGGATTTTGGCGATGGCTCGACTCCGCTGCACGGCCAGCGTATCAACCACGCCTATTATTATGGGGGTGAATATACAGTGCGGGTGACGGCGACGGGTGCGGCCTGCCCCCGGGGGCGGCCCACCGCCATCACCGGCAAGGTGAAGATCGGGGGTGCTGCGCCCATCTTCCTGCCCTTCGTCTCGGCGCAGACAGGCAGCCGCAGCGGGCCGGCCGCCAGAGTTGTGGCGCTGCCCGGCCTTGTGGAGACAGTGACGGGTCAACTGGACGGGGACTCGCTCCAATTGCGCTGGTCGGCTCCTGCTGTGGGCGGGCCAATCCACAGCTACCGGGTCTACGCCAGCTTCGAGGGGGGCGCGTTCGAGCCGATTGGGGTAACAGCGGACAATCGCACGCAATACACAGTGCGAGGGCAATTCTGCGGCGCGGCCTATCTGGTCGCCCCGGTGGGGCCGGCAGGGGAAGGGCCGGGCAGCGCCCAGAGCTATCTCGCCCCGGCCTGTGAGAGTGAGGGAGGCAGCCAATGATGCGCCGCCCTTTGCTTCCTCTGCTATTGTTGCTCGCGCTGGTTGCGGGTGGTCTGCTCGCGTCCCCTGCCCATGCCCAGGAGGAGGGCATCCGCTGCACAACGACAACCGCCCAATCCCTCATCCCCACCGGGCAGGACGTCTTCTTTAGCGCGGAGCCGCGCAGCACAGAGAGCGGCAATGTTCTCTTTTTCTGGTCCACGGGCGATCTGGAAGGCAACAGCGGCAACAGCGACGGGAATATCGAACTTTTCCGCTCCCAACTTGTCTTCAATGCAGACGGGACAGTTAGCCGCACCTTTCGGCAGATCACCCGCTCCACGGGCAGTATTTTGGGCGGCTTCAATCTGGCCCCGGATGTGAGCGCTGATGGGCGCTATCTGGCCTTCTTCTCGGATCGCCACTACCCCGCCAGCGGTTTCGACAACACAGACGGCAACTTCGAGATTTTTGTGGCCGATCTGGCCGATCTGAACAATATCCAGATTCGCCAGATCACCAATACCAGTCAGGGATCCAATCTCTACCCGTCGATCAGTGACGACGGGATGCGCATCGCCTTCATCTCGGACAACGGGCTGGACCCGGCAACGGCGGGTACAGTGGCGGATGAGGATCGCAATCTGGACATTTATCTGGCCGATTTGTCGGGCGCGACCCCCGTCTTTCGCCAGATCACCCAGACTGCATTGGGCATTCTCAACGAAGCGCCCAGCCTGAGCGGGGATGGCTCCACTCTCGTCTTTGCCTCCAGCCAAGTAGCTCTTGCCAACCCGGAAGGCAACCAGGAAATTTTCCGCTTTGTGCTTGCTTCCGGGGCAATGCAGGCGGTGACCAGCACGGCCGGCGGTACACACGAAATGCCGGTGATCAGCGGCAACGGCGCGCGCATCGCCTTTGTGTCGGACCAGCGGCTGGACCCCAGCGTCAATATCGTGGGCCAACGCCAGGTCTTTCTGCACCCGAACCCGGCCACGGGCAGTGGTTTCTTGCAGATCAGCGATACAGTTGGCGCTGACAACTTCAACCCCAACATCAGCGCCGACGGCAACCGGGTGATCTACCAGCGTCAGGACGGCTCCGGGCAGCAGGTCGTGCTCTACGACAGCATCTCCCAGAGCCGGCAGGTCTTCCGCAGCCGGCCCAACCCCACCACCGGCGAAGTGGGCCAGCCGATTCTGAGCGGCAATGGGACTGTCCTCTTCTACGAGGACGAGGGGGGCATCTCGACTGTCGAGTGCTCCATCAGCGATTTGGGCTTGACAGCCGCGGTCACGCCCACAACCGCCATCGCCGGCGAGAGCCAGACGCAGGTGTGGACGGTCTCGAATCTGGATCAGGCTGTTGCCAGCGACGTGCAAATCCGCGCCACCCTGCCCGCGGGTTTCCGGATTATGCAGATTGAGCCGGGCGGTATCTGCTCCCAGAATGGACAGCAGATCGCCTGCGCCTATAGCCGTCTGGGCATCGGTGCGTCCGAAGTGATGACCGTTACGACAGCCATCGACCCGGACGTTACCGGCGCGCCGGTGACAAATGTTGCCGTTTCCAGCGCCTCCAGCGCCGACCGCAACCCGGACAACAACACGCTGGCCCTCGCCACGTCGGTTCTGGCCCAGGCGGATTTGCAGATTGGCAAGAGCGCTGATCCCGACACGGCCCTGCGTACAGAGCCGATCACCTACACGCTGGTTGTGCGCAACAACGGGCCGTCTGTGGCCCGCCAGGTGCAGATGATAGACAGCCTGCCCTCTGCCCTGGACTTTCTCTCCAGCGATCTGTGCAGCGCCGGAGGGGGCGCTCTGCTTTGCGCGCTGGGCGATATGGCCCCCGGCGCACGGATCACGGCGACCGTTCGGACGCGGGTGAATACTGCTGTCTTTGCCGAGCAGGAGATTGTGAACAGCGCGTTTGTGCTGTCGAGCCAGACCTCTGACCCCTTGCCTCTGAACAATACAGTTGCCATCACCAACTCCATCAACACCAAATTTGACCTGTCGGTGACAAAGACAGTCGCGCCCACGCCCCTGCTGGCGGGCGGTCCCATCACCTACACAATTCTCGTGCGCAACAGCGGCCCCTCGATCGCCGACGGCGTGCGGCTTTCCGACACCCTGCCCGCAGAAATTTTCAACATCACTACCCCAACGACTACTCTGGGTCTCTGCACCGACAGGCTGAGCTTTACCTGTGACTTTGGCGCGCTGAATCGGGAGCAGGTGGTGACGGTAACGGTCTCCGGGATGCTCTCGCCCACCCTCAGCGGCGTCATCACCAACACAGCTACGGTCTTCTCCCTGGTGGAGGCGAACGCGGATCGCCAGCCGAGCAACGACGTTTCCGTCCTTGCCACCCTCGTCGAGCAGCAGGCTGATCTCCTGGCTGAGAAGTTCGCCACTCCCGCAGGGTCGGTGGCGGCAGGGGATACGCTCACTTACACTCTGGGGGTGACAAATCGGGGGCCGTCGGTGGCCGACAATGTCACGATTTCCGACACCCTGCCCGCCGGTGTGACGATTACCGGTCTTGCCACCAGTCTGGGCCAGTGTACCGGTTCGACCCTTCGGCAGGCTCAGGACACCGCGCTTGTCTCCTGTCAGATCGGCTCTCTCGCGCCCGGCGAACGGGCGGCTGTGACAGTCACAGTTCGGGTCAATTCCACAACATTGGGCGTGCTGACCAATACGGTCAGTGCGCAATCCACCACCCAAGACCCGAACGCTCTCAACAACGACGCCAGTGTAGCTACGACTGTCACTGATGCAGCCAATCTCGTCTTGAGCAAAACTGCCAGCGTCGCTGCGGCCACGGCGGGCCAGAGCAGCTTCTTCTATACCCTTGTGGTGGGCAACAGCGGCCCCTCTTTGGCCCGCTCTGTACTGCTGACCGATACATTGCCCAGCGGTGTGACGTACGTAGAGAGTACGCCACCCGCCGGGGCCACCTGCTCCCACGCCGCGGGTATCGTCACCTGCGATTTGGGCAGCATCGCTGCTGGCATCAGCCAGACCGTGCGCCTGGATGTGGAAGTGGCGGCAGAGGCAATCGGGGTTTTGACCAACACCGCCGCTGTATCTACCAGCGCGGTAGACCCAACGGGGGATAATACGGCGACGGCTACCGTCATCTCCAGCCAGTCGGCGGACTTGCAGGTGATGAAACGGGCGGTCATCGACAACCTGAATGTGGGTGGAACCGTCACATACACAGTGAATGTGGACAACTTTGGCCCCAGCAACGC